>CANGUJ010000434.1 GCA_947456845.1 Burkholderiales bacterium
GAGGCGGCCCTGTGCGACAAGCTCAAGGCCGACTGGCGCCTGAAGAAGTCGGAGCATCATCCGCTGACGATCATCGGTGACCAGAAATGGAAGTCCGCGGTCACCGGAAAACTGCTGACCGTCGACTGGCTCGCCGAATGGCTGGCCGGCAAGGCCGGCCTGAAATACCTGCATATCGACCCGCTCAAGATCGATTTCTCGCGCGTCGGCGAGACCATGTCGATCAATTACGCGCAGCGCTTCTCGATGCTGCCGGTCGAGCGCACCACCCGCGAACTGGTGGTGGCGACCGCCGAGCCCTTCCTCACCGAGTGGGTCAAGGAGCTCGAACCCATCCTGCGGCTTTCGATCCGCCGGGTGGTGGCCAACCCGACCGACATCGCGCGCTACAGCGCCGAATTTTTCAGCCTGGCGCGCTCGATCAAGGGGGCCAGCAAGGACGGGAATTTCGAGGCGGGCATCAACAACTTCGAGCAGCTGGTCGAACTCGGCAAGACCGGCCGCACCATCGACGCCAACGAGCAGCATGTGGTGCGGGTGGTGGACTGGCTGCTGCAGTATGCCTACGCGCAGCGCGCCTCCGACATCCATCTGGAGCCGCGTCGCGAGCAGGGCGTGGTGCGCTTCCGCATCGACGGCGTGCTGCACCAGGTCTACCAGGTGCCGCCCTCGGTGTTCGCGGCCATCACCTCGCGCATCAAGATCCTCGGCCGCATGGATGTGGCCGAGAAGCGCCGCCCGCAGGACGGGCGCCTGAAGACCCGCACCGCCGACGGCGCCGAGGTCGAACTGCGCCTCTCCAGCCTGCCCACCGCTTTCGGCGAGAAGATGGTCATGCGCATCTTCGACCCGGAGGTGCTGGTGCGCGACTTTTCCGAACTGGGATTCTCCGACGCCGACCGCGAGCGCTGGGCGGGCATGACCGCGCGGCCGCACGGCATCATCCTGGTGACCGGCCCGACCGGCTCGGGCAAGACCACCACCCTCTATTCCACCCTGAAGCAGCTCGCCACCCAGGAGGTCAATGTCTGCACCATCGAGGACCCGATCGAAATGGTCGAGCCTTCGTTCAACCAGATGCAGGTGCAGCCCGGCATCGACCTCTCCTTCGCGGAGGGCCTGCGCGCGCTGATGCGCCAGGATCCGGACATCATCATGGTGGGCGAGATCCGCGACCTCGAAACCGCCGAGATGGCCATCCAGGCGGCGCTCACCGGCCACCTGGTGCTCTCCACCCTGCACACCAACGACGCGCCCTCGGCGGTAACCCGCCTGCTCGACATCGGCGTGCCTTCCTACCTGATCAACGCCACGGTGCTGGGCATCATGGCCCAGCGGCTGGTGCGCACCCTGTGCCCTGCCTGCAAGATGCCCTCGGTCCTGCGCCATGAAAAGCTGTGGGAAGACCTGGTCGACCCCTTCACCTCGGACGCCCCGCAGCGCGTCTACCGCCCGGTGGGCTGCACCGAATGCCGTAACACCGGCTATGTCGGCCGCATCGGCATCTACGAGGTGCTGATGCTCTCCTCGGAAGTCAAGAAACTGATCACCGCCGAGACCGACATCGCGCGCGTACGCGAGCAGGCCTACAAGGAAGGCATGAAGCCCCTGCGCGTCTCCGGCGCGCTCAAGATCGCGGCCGGCCTCACCACCTTCGACGAGGTGATGCGGGTGGCCCCGCCGTCGGGGGCGGACGCCTGACGCCGCTGCCGGAAGGCAGCGCACCGCCCTTCGCGAGCTGGACACGACGTTCGGGCATTCGTGCTCCGGCGGGCGCGCATCCGGGGGCGTTGCCGCCGTCAGCGCAGGCCGTCGCGGCCCTCGATGCGGTCCTCGGCCAGGCCGCCCAGGCGCGCGTGCAGACGGCCGCGGGTGGCGACCGCGAAGAGCACCAGCACCTCGTCCGGGCCGGGGCCGTCGGGAAAGGCCACGGTCACCGTGTCGTAGTGCGAGCGCACGTACAGCGCATCCTTGTGCGCGAGCGGGATGTCGATGGCCGTGCCGGGCCCGCCGCGCTTGCCGGTGGAGGAGATCCAGGCCTTGCCGCCGCCCAGCGCGTCGCGCACCGGGTCGGCGAAGGCGGTGGTCAGGAAGGCGTTGCCGTGTTCGTACTCGCCGGCCATGCCCACCACGCAGGCCTTGCCGTAGCTGGCGGCACGCTCCTCGCCCAGGAGCGCGCGCAGGCGTCGGCCGAATTCGACCCCCAGCGCGGCCGAGTGGTGCACCACCGCATCGAGCGCCGCGGGCGCGCCGCCGCCGGCATGCGGGTTGCGCACCAGGGCACCGACCACGAACTTGCGCAGGGGCCGCCCGTCGGCGGCGGCGCCGCTTTCATTGGCCAGGGTCTCCTCGCCGTAGGCATACCAGCGACGCAGGTTGAAATGGGCTAGGGAAGGTACGTCCATGGAAGATCTCCTGCGCTTCAGTGCGCCTGGCCGGCGAAGTCGAACGGCACGCGGTTCTGCGCCACGCGCACGGTCTTGATCGGGGCGGGCGTATTGCGGCTGCGGCCGACGAAGCGCGGCACCCCGTCGGTGACCACCGCGGCCACCGCGGCGATGTCGCCGTTGGCCAGCGCGGAGAGCGCATCGTTCTTCGAGCCGCCCACGCAGGCGTCGAGCACCACCACGTCCGCGTCGCGGCCGGGGGCGATGAAGCCGCTGTTGCGCTTGTAGACGCGCGCATTGTTGCCGGTGGCCGCGGCGATCGCCATCTCCGGCGCCATGTCCCCCAGGCTGGCCAGGTGGCTGATGGTGTACATCATGCCCAGCGGCATGATCCCTGAACCGGTGGGCGTGTCGGTGGCGATCAGGAAGCGGTCGAACTGGTCCGCCTCGCGCACCAGCCGGCCCAGCCACAGCGTCGTGCGCAGGTTGCCCGCGGTGCAGACCTGCAGCGCCATGTCCGATTCATGCACCAGCCGCGGATAGTCTTCGTCCGGCATGGCCACCGGTCCGCCGTTGGTATGGAATGACACGTCGGGCTGCATGCGGATCAGGTGGTCGGCCCAGATGCCCGAGGAGCCGGGGATCGACGAACCGCCGGTGTGGACCAGGGTGGTCATGCCGTGCTTGCGCGCTGCCGCGATCATGGGTGCATAGTCAAAGGGCGTGGGCACCGCGCCGAAGCCCGCCTTGGCCAGCCATACACCCTGCGCGGCGATGTCGGCGAAGTCCTGCTCCACCAGGCCGGGTTCCAGGATGACCGCGCCGGCCCACACGCGCATGCCGCCCGGGCGGTAGTGCTCGAAGCACTTCATCGCGGCCACCGCAAGCGCCTTGACGCCGGCCGGGTCCTTGGGCCGGCCGGGCACATGCACCTCGGAGGCACTGATCGCGGTGGTGACGCCGCCGTGCACATAGCTTTCAAGGAAACCCACGGTCTTCTGCCGCGGCGTGTAGTCGCCGAAGGTGTTGTGCACCTGCGAGTCGATCAGGCCCGGGATGGCGACGGCCCCGCCGGCGTCGATGACCACATCGCAGGACTTCAGAGCCTCGTCGTCCACGCGCCCGGCGGACAAGATGAGGCCGCCCTCCATGAGGATGGCGTCGCCTTCGACGAAAGGGGCCCGCCAATCGCCGGAGACGATGCGGGCCAGGTTGACGATCGCGGTGCGCATGGGGAATCCTCCTTGCCGGGCGGGTGTTCGGGGTCGGCATGCCGGCGGGTCCCAGCCCGCTCCGCCGGCTGTCGTCATCTCCGGCGCGGCGAGGAAACCTCAGCCAGCCAGCCTGCAGA
>CANGUJ010000435.1 GCA_947456845.1 Burkholderiales bacterium
CCTCTATGCCATCGCAATCGCCGCTTTCGCCGGCAATGTCAACGCCCAAGTCACCGTCAAGGACCCCTGGATCAGGGCCACGGTGCCGCAGCAAAAAGCCACTGGCGCGTTCATGCAGTTGAGCGCGGCCCAGGACACCCGCCTGGTGGAGGCGAAATCCCCGGTCGCCGGAACCGTTGAAATCCACGAAATGAAAATGGAAAACAACGTCATGAAGATGCGCCCGGTGCAGGGCGTGGAAATCGCTGCCGGCAAGGCGCTCGACCTCAAGCCCGGTGGCTATCACGTCATGCTCCTGGACCTGAAGGAGCAGATGAAAGAGGGCGCCAGCGTCCCGGTCACCCTGGTGTTCGAGGGCAAGGACAAGAAGCGCGAAACGGTGGAGGTCAAGGCCACCGTGCGGCCGCTGGCGGGCGGCGCCGCGAAGAAGGAAGAGCACAAGCACAATCACGCCGGCCACAAGCACTAGCCCCGCGCGCATGAAGCATCGATGGCGCCTGCTCGCCTGCCTGCTTGCGTTGACAGGCAGCGCGGGCGCGACCGATTGGGAATGGCGCCTGCCCGCCTGGGCACCTCGGCCGGTGGTGCCGGCCGACAACCCGATGTCGGCCGCCAAGGTCGAACTCGGCCGCCACCTCTTCTACGACCGCCGCTTGTCCATCAACGGCGCGATGGCATGCGCCTCCTGCCATCTTCAAGCCCGCGCGTTCAGCGATGGCCGCCGGGTGGGCATCGGCGCCACCGGCCAGGCGCATCCGCGCAACGCCATGGGGCTTGGCAATGTGGCTTACTTTCCGGTGCTCACCTGGGCAGACCCGCGCATGACGCGCCTCGAGGCGCAGGCACGGGTGCCGATGTTCGGTGAACATCCGGTGGAAATGGGGCTCGCGGGGCGCGAGGCCGATATCGAAACACTGCTGCAGGGCGACCCGCGCTACGAGCGCATGTTCAGGCAGGCCTTCGCCGGGGATGCGCACCCGTGGACCATCGCCAACCTGACGCGCGCGCTGGCGGCGTTCCAGCGCTCGCTGGTCAGCTTCGACTCGCCCTACGACCGCTACCGCTTCGGCCGCCAGGCCGATGCCATCGGGCCGGCGGCCAAGCGCGGTGAGGCGCTGTTTTTCAGCGAGCGGCTCGCCTGCTTCCATTGCCATGGCGGCATCACCTTCAGCGACGCGGTGATGCATGAACGCCTGGAACAGCCGGAGACCGGTTTTCACAACAACGGCCTCTACAACCGCGACGGCCGGGGCGCCTATCCGGAAGACAACCAGGGCGTGAAGGCCGCGACCGGGAGGGTCGAGGACATGGGGCGCTTCCGCACCCCCAGCCTGCGCAATGTCGCCGTCACCGCGCCCTACATGCACGACGGCTCGATCGCCACGCTCGCGGAGGTCCTGGACCACTATCAGGCCGGCGGCCGACGCATACCCGCCGGCCCGAACGCAGGCGACGGCGCGCGCAGCCCGCACAAGAGCATGTTCATCACCGGCTTTGCCCTGAGCCGCCGCGAAAGGCGCGACCTGCTCGCGTTTCTGGAAAGCCTGACCGACCGCGGGTTCCTGTCCGACCCCGCGCACGCCGACCCGGCCGTCACCGGCCCGCGTCCGCGCGCGCCCTCCGGGCGCTGAGCGCGCCGCCCCTCAGCGGTTGAGGAACATCAGCCGCTCGAACCACTGCCCGTCGGCGGTCTTCCGCGCGTCGATGCGCGATACCCGGCCCTGCGCCACGTCGGCCAGCCCGTACTGCGCCGGGGCCATGCCGAGGGTGCGCAATACCAGCACCTTGAGGCTGCCCGCGTGCCCGACGATGGCGATGCGCTCGTGGCCGGCGGCGTGCGCCGCCTCCACGGCGCCGCAGTAAAAGGCGGATACCCGTTCCCACATGGCGGCGAAATTCTCGCCGTTCGGCGGCGCGCGGTTGACAATGTCGCGGGTCCAGGCCTCGGTTTCATGGCGTGGCAGTTCGTCCCACGGCCGACCTTCCCAGTCACCGAAATGCATCTCGTGCAGGCGCGCGTCGATGCCGGCCAGCGCGCCCGCCGTGGCGCTCGCGAGCGCGCCGGCAAGGCGCGAACACCGGGTGGCTGGACTGGAATAGAACGGCATGCCGCGCGGCAGATGATCGGCGATCAGCGGCAGGCGCTTCTCGAAATCGGCCTCGTCCAGGGCCACGTCGGTCCGCCCGTAACAGGTACCCTCGGGCACGCCGGGCCGGGTATGCCGCACCAGATAGATTTCCATCGCCGCCTCTCCGCCTCACCCCGCAGATGCGCCTGCCGGGGCGCCCAATCCAAAAGCCAGTCCGCACGCGAACAGGTAGAACGCCAGTTCGCACACCTGCTGGGCCGCGCCCAGGCAATCGCCGGTGTAGCCGCCGATGCGCTTGCGAAAGTAGGCGCCGGCGAGCAGGGCTGCCAGCGCCACGGGCAACAACCCCAGCCCCAGCAACCAGCCGTCCTCGTATAGCTGCGCAAACGCGGCGAACGGCGCGGCCGCGAGCATGAGCGAGACGGCAAACGCGCCGCCGGAAATGCCGTCCGCGAGCGGTTTCGCTTTCGGGCCGGTGTCGGCACGCACATAGGCGAGAAAGCGCATCAGGCCCACCGAACCGGCGCGCGAGGCGCCGTGCCCCAGCACCAGCACCCAGGCCACCTGTTCGGCCTGCCCCGCCTCGGCCAGCGAAGTCAGGCAGGCGAACTTGGCCAGCAGCATGAGCGTGATGCCGATCGCGCCGAACGCGCCGACCCGCGAATCGGCCATGATCTCCATGACGCGCGCGCGGGTGTAACCGCCGCCGAAGCCGTCGCAACTGTCGGCAAAGCCGTCTTCGTGAAAAGCGCCGGTCATGACCACCGTGGCCATCATCGAGAGCACCACCGCCACCATGGGGGGCAGGAAAGACCGGGCGGCGAGGTAAACCAGCGCGCCGCACAGCCCGATCGCCAGGCCCACCGCAGGGAAATAGCGGGCCGAGCCGCGCAGCATGTCGGGGGAATAGCCGACCCAGGCAGACAGGCGCGCCGGCAGAGGTACGCGGGTGAAGAACACCCACGCGGTGAATAGCAGCTTCAGTTCGCTGGCAATCATCGGCAAGGCAGCAGGAACAAGACAGGGCCGGCAGGCGGCCCGATGCCGATCGGGACCGGGCGGGATCAGGGGGCGCAGCCCCGATGTTCGCCAGGGGCGATCGAGGCTGCTTGGCTATAATTCCGGATTGTCTCACGCGCCCTTCCACGCGCCTTTTCGACGCCCGTCCCCGGCGCCCCATCCATGCTTCCCGCAGTCAAACAGGAAATCGTCGCGGCGATCAAGGCCGCACTCACGAGCGCCGCGTCGGTCGACCCCTCGGCCATGCCGGCCATCGTGCTCGACAGGCCAAAAGTGGCCGCGCATGGCGATCTCGCCTGCAATGTCGCCATGCAACTGGCGCGCACGCTGAAGAAAAATCCGCGCGAACTCGCCACCGCGATCGCGCATGCCCTGGGCGCGGCGGGCGGCGTGATCGCCGGCGCCGAGGTCGCCGGACCCGGCTTCATCAACCTGCGCATCACGCCAGAGGCAAAGCTGCGCGTCGTGGGTGAAGTCCTGGCCGCGCGCGAGGGATTCGGTCGCGCCGCGCCCGGCAGCGCCGGCGCGCTGATGATCGAGTTCGTGTCCGCCAACCCGACCGGCCCGCTGCATGTGGGCCACGGCCGCCAGGGCGCGCTAGGCGACGCCCTGGCGGCGCTGTTCG
>CANGUJ010000436.1 GCA_947456845.1 Burkholderiales bacterium
AGGCTGGCCGAGGAACTCGGCCAGTTTCGGCGCCAGCGCGCGCGCCAGGATGTCGTTGCCGCCTCCCGGCGGGAAAGGTACGATGAAACGGATCGGCTTGTCGGGATACTTCTGCGCGTGCGCGGCCGGCAGCGCCCCGGGCAGGACGGCCAGCGCGACGGCCGCCAGCAGCGCGCGCGCCGGCCCTGCGAGCATGCGGTCAATGGATGGCATGTGGATCTCCCTGGCGGCCGTCCGGCGCTATTTCCTGAAGCCCAGGATGCCCGAGGCGGTGGAACGGCTGTCGCGGCTGGCCCAGCGGCCGGTTTCGACGCGCATGTAGAAGTCCAGCACGGCCCGGTTGAAGGGTTCGGGATCCTCCAGGTTGATGGTGTGCCCGGCCTGCGGCAGGACCACCAGGCCCGAGGACGGGATCGCGCGCTTCATCAGGAGCGCCGGTTCCAGGCAGGGATCGTCCTCGTCGCCGGTGACGATCAGGGCGGGCGCGCTGATGCGCTTCATGTCCTCGGCCAGTTCCCACAGCGAGGGGCGCTTCATCTGCACGCCGCGCATGGTGTTGGCCTGACCCTGCCAGTCATGCTCGCTGAGCTGCTGGGCGAACTCGGCCCAGCCGCGCGGGTCCTTGTTCTGGTACTGCACGCGGGTGGGACCGAGGGCGTACTGCTTGGCGGTCTCCGCGCCCTTCGCCTCGAACTGCTGGGCGGCGAACTCGCATTCCTTCTGGAATTTCTCCTTCTCGGAGGGCGCGGCGCCATAACCGCAGCCGGCGATGACCAGGGAGCGGACGCGCTCCGGGTAGGTGATGCCCACATGCAGGGTGGCGAAGCCGCCCATCGACAGGCCACACACGTGCGCGCGGTCGATCTTCAGGTGGTCGAGCACCGCGATGATGTCATCGCGCGCGTGCGCCTGCGAGTACATGGCGGGGTCGGCGGGAACGGCCGAGGGCTTGAAGCCGCGCGCGCTGTAGGTGATGCAACGGTAATAGCGCGAGAAATAGCGCATCTGCGCCTCCCAGCTGCGCCAGTCGCCGGCGAATTCATGGACGAAAATTAGCGGGCTTCCGCTGCCGGCTTCCTCGTAATAGAGGTTGACGCCGTCTTTGGTGGTTGCATGGGGCATGGCAGTTTCCAGTGTCGATTCGTGGATGTCGGGGATGGGTCGGCGCTGTGCGGTCCGGCCGAACCAGCACAACTTTACCCCGCCTGGCCCCAGCTCGAAAACGAGTTTGTCGTGGCGCGTTTCGGGTTATATTGCGAAGTCTTGAAGAGCGCCGATTCCGGCGCCTGTAGCCGGGAACGAAAGGAAAGGATTCTGCATGACTGTCCGGGTATCCATGCATGTCAACGGCAAGGCCGTCAGCCACGAAGTCGAGGAGCGCACACTCCTGGTGAGCTTCATACGCGACGTATTGCGGCTGACCGGCACCCATGTCGGGTGCGACACCGCCCAGTGCGGCGCCTGCACCGTGCATCTTGACGGCCGCGTGGTCAAGAGCTGCAACATCCTGGCCATGCAGGCCGAGGGCGCGCAGGTCACCACCATCGAAGGCATCGCCGCGCCCGATGGCACACTGCACCCTATGCAGGAGGCGTTCCGCCAGCATCACGGCCTGCAGTGCGGCTACTGCACGCCAGGTATGGTGATGAGCGCCATCGACCTGGTCAAGCACACGCCCAACCCCACCGAGGCGCAGATCCGCGAGCAGCTTGACGGCAATCTTTGCCGCTGCACCGGATATCACAACATCGTCAAGTCGGTGCAGGCGGGTGCGTCGGCGACCGCCACCTGAGGACCCACGCATGTACGCATTCAAGTATCAGAAAGCCGCCTCGGTCGCCGATGCCGCGGCCATGCTGTCGGCCCGCCCCGAAGCGAAGCTGATGTCGGGCGGGCAGAGCCTGGTCGCGGCGATGAAGCTGCGCCTGTCGGATCCTGGCGAGATCATCGATCTGGGCGCGATTCCGGAACTGGCGGGCATTACCGTGTCCGGCAGGACCGTGACCGTCGGCGCCATGACTCGCCATGCGGCGGTGGCAGCCTCTGCCGAATTGCGCGCAGCCATTCCGGCCCTGGCCTCCCTGGCCGGTGGCATCGCCGACCGCATGGTGCGCAACATGGGCACCATCGGCGGCTCGTTGGCCAACAACGATCCCTCCGCCGACTATCCTGCCGCCCTGCTCGGCCTCAACGGCACGGTAATCACCAATCGCCGCCGGATTGCGGCCGACGATTTTTTCACCGGCATGTTCGAGACAGCCTTGCAGGCGGGTGAAATCATCACCGCCGTCGAGTTTCCGGTACCGGTCCGTGCCGCCTATGCGAAATTCCGCAACCCGGCGTCCCGGTACGCTGTGGTTGGCGTATGCGTTGCCGATGTGGGCGGCAGCGTGCGCGTGGCGGTTACCGGGGCCGGTCCGGTGGTGTTCCGCGTGCCGGCGATGGAAGCCGCGCTGGGCGCAAATTTCTCGCCCGCGGCGATAGCCGCCATCCGTGTTCCGGAAGAGGGTCTCAATTCCGACATCCACGCCCAGGCGGACTATCGCGCGCAGCTCATCACCGTGATGGCGGGCCGCGCGGTCGAGGCCGCGCTCAAGTAGCCGGACTGCGCCGCGCGCTCAGGCGCGGCGCAGCCTGGGATAGGTGGCCGGGTCGAAGAAGCTGCTGCCTGCCACATAGGCGCGACCCGGCGACATGTCGGGTGAGCGGCCGGCTTCCGCGCTGCCCTCAAAGGTGAGTTCCAGCTGCACGCCGCTGGGGTCATAGACGAACAGTTGCCACAGCGTGGTGCCGGGAACGAGAAACTCCCGGTAGTCGAGCCCGGCGGCGATGAAGCGCTCGCGGAACTCGTGATAGCCGGCGCAGGACAGCGACAGGTGGTCGATCGCCGCTGTGCCGCTCGGCGCGCGCCCGTCGGCGCCGAGCGCCGGGCCGCCGGCATAGACATGGATGATTGCCGGGCCGCCGGGAAGCGGGCAGGCGAGCCAAGCCCCTGGAAAGCCGAAATCGGGCCGGAAAACGTCTTTCAGGCCGAGTACATCGCAATAAAACGCGCGCGTGGCGTCGAGGTCGTTGGTCTTGATGGCGATGTGGAACAGGCCGGAAATAATCATGGGTGGGTCCTTTCAGTGAAGATGGCTGGGGTGTCTCGAAACGTCGCTTGCGCGTGCGGGCGCCGCAAGGCAGGCCGCGGCCGACTGGATGTGCGCGGCATGCGTACCGGACTCAGTGCTGGCGCAGCGCCCGAGCGACCTCGGCCACCAGTCGCGGGCCGCGATAGATCAGGCCGCTGTAGAACTGCACCAGGCTGGCGCCGGCCTCGATCTTGGCGCGCGCGTCGGCGCCGCTCATGATGCCGCCCACGCCGATGATGGGCAGCGCCCCGTCGAGATGCCGCGCGAGGGCGCGAATGACGCGGTTGGAGGCTTCGAATACGGGCGCACCGGACAGGCCACCGCTCTCCGCGCCATGCGGCAGGCCCGCGACCTTGTCGCGCGCCAGGGTGGTGTTGGTGGCGGTGATGCCGTCCATGCCGTGCCTGACCACGCTGCGCGCGACGGCTTCGATCTGCGCATCTTCTAAGTCGGGGGCGATCTTCACCACCAGCGGCACGTATCGGCCGTGCCGCTCCGCCAGGCGCCGCTGCTCCCCCTTCATGCGTGCGAGGATGGGGCCGAGTTCATCCTCGCCCTGCAATTGGCGCAGGTTCTTGGTGTTGGGGGACGAAATG
>CANGUJ010000437.1 GCA_947456845.1 Burkholderiales bacterium
CATTGAGCACGCGCGGCCGGAAGGCGATGGCATCGAGCGCCTGACGGTTGCGCCTGAGCGTGGTTTCGGTTTCGGTGGCCCCCACCAGGTAGGCCCAGGGCCCGGGGGCAATGTTGCGTCGCGCGGCGGCGACGATTTCCTGCAGGGTGAGGAAGGATTCGGGAGCGGCGTGCGTCATGGTCGTTCGGGTGCGCAATAAGGACCGCAGACTACCACCGCCGCGCGGCTCGCCACCACCCCCCGTCCTTGCAACCCCGCGCGCTCCGGCGCACGGCGCGCCCGGCTATCCCGCGCCGGCGGGAACGGTCGCGGTCTTCGCGAAGGTTTCCGCGATGACGGCCATCAGCACCTCCGCTGCGATCGGCTTGTGCATGATCCGGTAGCCGCTGGACATCGCCTCCTGGATGCGCTCCGGCGAGGTGTCGCCGGTGATGATGATCGCGGGAACCGGGCGCGGCAGCCGGGCATTGACCTCCCGGATCGCATCGGCCCCGGTGAGCTGGCTGTCCAGCCGAAAGTCGGCCAGGATCAGTTCGATGCGCGTATCCTCGCGCGCGGCCAGGGTGAGCGCCTCGGCGACCGTGCGCGCGGCGAGCACCCCGTGACCCCGGCCGCGCAGCAGGTCCGCTGTCGCATCGAGCACGGCCTGCTGGTCGTCGATCAGCAGGATGCCCAGCGAAACCGGCACACCGGGCGACGCCTCCGCCCCGGCCGGCGCCAGCGCGGGCGCCGCCTGCGCGCGTGCGAGAACGATCGAAAAGACCGACCCGCGGCCGGGACGCGAGCGCACCTCGACCCCGGCGCCCATCAGGTCGGCGGCGCGCCTGACGATGGACAAGCCCAGTCCCAGGCCCTGCTCCTGGACGCGCACCACATCCTCGACCTGGTAGAACTCCCGGAATACATGCGGAATCTGCCGTTCATCGATGCCGATGCCGGTATCCCAGACCTGCAGCGCGATCCCTGCCCCGCGCCGGCGGCAGCCGACCAGGAGCCCCCCCCGTGCCGTGTAGCGCAACGCGTTTTCCACCAGGTTGCCGAGCGAACGCTTGAGCAGCACCGGATCGGCCTGCGCCCACAGGCGCGTCCTGGCCACGCGCAGGCGCAGGCCCCTGTCGCGCGCCATCGCCGCAAATCCGTGCTCGACCTCTTCGAACACCTCCGCCAGCGCCACCGGCCGCATCCGCACCTCCACGGTGCCAGACTCGAGGCGCGAAATGTCGAGCAGCCCGCTCAACAGCGTGCCCAGGCTGCGCAGCGATGCCTGGATGCGGCCAGCCAGCGTGGCCACCGCCTCCCGGTCCGGTTGCGGCTGCTGGCCCAGAAGACCCAGGGACCCGGCAAACAGCCCCAGCGCATGGATGGGCTGGCGCAGATCGTGGCTGGCCGCGGCCAGGAACTGCGACTTCGCGCGGTTGGCCGACTCCGCGCGCTCCTTTTCCTTCTGCAACTGGCTGATCAGCTGCAGATTCTCGAAACGCAGCATCACCGACGAGCGGACGGTTTTCCAGATCACCTGGCTGTAATACAGGTTGACGCCCAGCAGGCAGATCGCCAGCAACCCCAGCACCTGGAACAGTTCGCCGCCGATCATGAACGTGCGCGCGATGAACGGCACCACCGCCGGCACCGCATAGGCGTAGTAGGCGGGCGGAAACGCCGACAGCGAGGCCACCGAGCCGCCGGTCATCCCCGCCAGCACGAAGCCGACCAGCACGATGGTCACCAGCTGGTCCGGCATCAGGAACAACAGGCTGATCGCCCCCCACAGCAAGCCCGACAGTCCCGAGAACGCCGTGGCCAGCCACGCCCAGCGCAGGGCCTGCGCGGTCGGCGGCGGCTGCCGCAGGTAGCGAACCATCACGAGCACCCGCACGAAGGTGAGCACGAACACCGCCAACAGCCAGCCGACCAGCACAACGCGGTCGGCGCGGCCCCAGAACATCGAGGTGAAGATCAGCGCAACGGCGAGGTTGCCGAACACGATCGGCTTGAACTGGCGGAACAGCACCGCCACCATCTCGGCCTGCACGGCGGCGGCCGCGCCGCTGTCGGCGGCCCTGGCGCTGCCGGGGGCCGCGGCGCTGCCGGGAGCCGTGGCGCTGCCGGCGTTGCCGCCAGTCGTATCGGGCGGGATCGTTCTGGCTGCGGTTTTCACCGGCGCAGTGTATATGATGGAATCCCCGCAACCGCGCCGCAGCCCATGCCGCCCGCCACCGTCCTGATCGCCGAAGACCACACCCTCGTGCGCGAGGGCCTCAAAATGCTGCTCTCGCTCAACCCGGCGCTCAAGGTCACGGGCGACACCGGAAACGGCGCGGACGTGCTGGCGCTGGTGGAACGGCTGCGCCCCGACCTGCTGCTCCTCGACCTCGACCTTCCGAACGGGCACGGCGCCGACATCGCGCGCGAGGTCAAGAACGGTTTTCCGGACACCAGGATCCTGATCCTGACCGGCATCCTCAATCCCGCCGCCATCCGGCGCGCGCTGGCGGCCGGCGCCGACGGCTACGTGGTCAAGCACGAGGACAGCCAGGAGCTGCAGCGCGCGATCCCGGCGGTGCTCTGCGGACTGTGCTACGTGAGCCCCGCGGTCGCCGAAGTCGCCAACACCGGCTCGCCGCCACCGTCCGGGCTGACGCCGCGCCAGCTGGAAATCATCGCCCACCTGGTCCATGGCAGGTCCAGCCAGGACATCGCCGCCATGCTGTCGCTGAGCGTGCACACCGTGCGCACCCACCGCCAGAACATCATGGAAAGGCTGGACGTACACAACACCGCCGAGCTCACGGTCTGGGCCATGCGGCACCTGCCCCCCAGCGTCCTGCAACAGGGCTGAGGACACCCCCCGGCAACATGAGCGCACTGCCGGGCGCCCCTACTGCCTTTGCAGTATGGCCTTATGCACACCTCACGGCGACAATCAGGCAGCGCCTCGACGCCGCGACCGCCGCGCCGGGCCCCGCATCCCAGAGGAGAACGCTCATGCACCTGCCCGCATCCAGGCTTGTCTTCGTCAAGGCGCTGATCGCCTGGGCCTTCGCCCTGGCCGGCCCGGGCGCCGCCGCCACCGAACCGCAGTCGAGCCGGGCCGCCCCTCCAGCCCCGACCCTGCATGCCGCGGCAGACGGCGCAGCAAAACCGCTCATCGCCCCGGTCGCCTCCCATGGCGTTGCCCTACACGCTGTGACCGGCGGCGCCACCTTCGGCGACAAGCTCTTCGGCAGCGATTTCGCGCGCCTGTTCGGCCAGCACGTCCTGCTGGTCGCCGCCGCCGTCGCCATCGCCATCGGCCTGGGCCTGCCGCTGGGCATCCTCGCCGCGCGCCGCCCCGCCCTGGGCCAGGGACTGCTCGCGCTCACCGGCGTGTTGCACACCATCCCCGCGCTGGCCCTCCTGGCCATGCTGATCCCGCTTGCCGGCGGCGCCGGCTTCGCGCCCGCGCTCGCCGCCCTGTCCCTCTGCGCCCTGCTGCCGATCGTGCAGAACACCCGCGCCGGTCTGGCCGGAGTGCCGCCGGGCCTGAAGCAGGCCGCCCTGTCGTTGGGCCTGCGGCCGCGCCAGTGCCTCACCTCCGTCGAACTGCCCCTGGCCATGCCGGTGATCCTGGCGGGCGTCAAGACCGCTTCGGTCACCGCGGTGGGCACCGCGACCATCGCCGCCTTCGCCGGCGCCGGCGGCTTCGGCGAGCGCATCGTCACCGGGCTGGCCTCGAACGACCACGCCACCC
>CANGUJ010000438.1 GCA_947456845.1 Burkholderiales bacterium
GATGCGCGCCGCGCCTCACCCGCGCCCGTTGGCCGGCGCGGACAGGCGCCACAACGCGTGGCGCCAGCCGATGGCGATGGCGGCCACCAGCGCGGCGCCCAGGGCGCCGAAGATCAGTGTGGTGGCGGCAAAGCCGATGGCATCGATCACCGGGCCGGCGATCAGCAGGCCCATCGGCAGGCCCCACACCGCCAGCATGCGCATGCCCATGACGCGGCCGCGCATGTGTTCATCGGCGCTGCGCAGCATCACCGCGGCCAGGGGCATCAGGCAGAAGTTGTGCACCATGCCCGCGCCGGCCATCAGCAGGAGGCCCAGGGTGAAATCGGTGGTGCCGGCAATGGCGAGGACGATGCCGAACCAGACCAGCGCGGCAACGAGCATGGTGCGCCCGGCCCGCAGCGGGCTGCGCCGGGTCGAGATGAGGATGGAGCCCACCAGCCCGCCCGCCGAAAAGGCCGCCGCGAGGTAGCCGAAGCCCGCCTGGCCCACGCCGTAGACGTCCTTGGCGATGTAGGGCAGCAGGCCCAGGAAGAACGGGAACGCCAGCAGGTTCACCAGGAAGGCCAGCGACACCGCGCCGAGGAGGGCGGGCTGGGTCCACACGTAGCGCACCCCCTCGCCCAGGTCGCGCCAGGGGGTGGCGGGCGTCCGGACGACCGGCGCGGGCCGCACGTCGATCCGGCGCGAAAGGAAGAAGCTCAGCGTGTACAGCAGGGTCACCACCAGGTAGGCCGGCCCCATGCCGAACAGCGCCACACTGCCCGCGCCGGCGAGCGAGCCGGCGATGCGCGCCGAATCCGCGGTGGTGCGCGAGATGGCCAGCGCCTCCAGCAGGCGGGTGCCGGGCATGATTTGCGCGATCAGGGTCTGGCGCATCACCATGTCGGAGGGGCGGATCAGGCCCACCAGGGCGGCGACGACGAACACGTGCCACGGCATGAGCAGATCGGTCATGGCCAGGGTGGTGAGGGTGGCCGCCAGGACGGCGTAGGTGGCGCGCGTGAAACACAGGATGCGGTGATGGCCGAAGCGGTCGCCGGCCACGCCGAACATCGGCGAGAACAGCGAGCCCGCCCACTGCACCGCGCCGTAGAGCACCAGCATCTTCACCGAGCCGGTGGTGACCAGCACGTACCAGCCGAGGATCAGGGCCTCCATCTCGAAGGCCCATGACACCGCCAGGTCGGCCGGCCACTGGAAGCGGAAACTCCTGACCTTGAAGGGCGCGAGGGCGTCGGCTGGTGCGGTCTGGCTCATGCGTGGCGCCTGCGAATGCTGCAGGGCGAACAATGGCTCAACCCGGCGTAGCTGGAATCGAACAAGGGCATCCTGGACGAGGGAAGTTGCTGCATGGTCGCGGCCGCGCCGCGTCGCGCGTCGCACCATCCGTGTTTTGCTGTTGACCGAGCGATTGTGACAAACTCCGGCGCCTTCGGGTGTGTTCACAACGAGAATTTGTCATGGCGTGTGCCGCGCTGGCGTGCGGGCGAGGCTGCTAAAGTAGCGCTTCTCCCAAGAAGGAAAACCGCCGATGGCCACCAAGAAGCAAGCCAAGCCCGCCCCCCGCAAAAAAGGCGGCCAGACCAAGCTGCGCTCGACCGCCTGGTTCGACAACCCGGCCAACGCCGACATGACCGCACTGTACCTGGAGCGCACCATGAATTACGGCCTGTCGTTCGCCGAGCTGCAGTCGGGCCGGCCGATCATCGGCCTGGCGCAGTCGGGCTCGGACATCTCGCCCTGCAACCGCCACCACATCGTGCTGGCCGAGCGCGTGCGCGAAGGCGTGCGCGACGCCGGCGGCGTGGTGCTGGAATTTCCCATTCACCCCATCCAGGAAACCTGCAAGCGCCCCACCGCGGCCTTGGACCGCAACCTGCAGTACCTCTCGCTGGTGGAAATGCTGTACGGCTATCCGATCGACGGCGTGGTGCTCACCACCGGCTGCGACAAGACCACGCCGGCGCAGATCATGGCCGCCGCCACGGTCGACATCCCGGCCATCGCGCTCAATTCCGGCCCGATGCTCAACGGCTGGCACAAGGGCGAGCGCACCGGGTCGGGCACGATCGTCTGGAAGGCGCGCGAGATGATGGCCGCCGGCGAGATCGACTACAAGGGCTTTCTCGAATTGGTGGCGTCCTCGGCGCCGTCGACCGGCCATTGCAACACCATGGGCACCGCCTCGACCATGAACGCGCTGGCCGAGGCCATGGGCATGACCCTGCCGGGCGCGGCCGCGATCCCCGCGCCGTATCGCGACCGCCAGGAAATGGCTTACATGACCGGCCGGCGCATCGTCGAGATGGTGCACGAGAACCTCAAGCCCTCCGACATCCTCACCCGCGCGGCCTTCGAGAACACCATCATCGTCAATTCCGCCATCGGCGGCTCGACCAACGCGCCCATCCATGTGAACGCGATCGCGCGACACATCGGCGTCAAGCTCGACAACGACGACTGGGAAAGGATCGGCTATGACGTTCCGCTCCTGGTCAACATGCAGCCGGCCGGCGAGTACCTGGGCGAGGACTACTACCGCGCCGGCGGCCTGCCGGCGGTGGTGGCCGAATTGATCGCGCAGGGGCGCATCAAGCCCGCGATCACCGCCAACGGCAAGACGCTCATCGACAACTGCACCGGAAAGTTCACCAGCGACCGCAAGGTCATCCTGCCCTACAAGAAGCCGATGCAGAAGAAGGCCGGCTTCCTCAACATCAAGGGCAACCTGTTCGATTCGGCCATCATGAAGACCTCGGTCATCACGCCGGAGTTCCGCAAGCGCTATCTCGAGAACCCGGCCGACCCGATGGCCTTCGAGGGCAGGGCCATCGTCTTCGACGGCCCGGAGGACTACCACCACCGCATCGACGATCCGAAGATGAAGATCGACGCCGACACCATGCTGTTCATCCGCGGCGTGGGTCCGGTGGGCTATCCCGGTGCCGCCGAGGTGGTGAACATGCGTCCGCCGGCCTACCTGATCAAGAAGGGCATCACCTCGCTGCCCTGCATCGGCGACGGTCGCCAGTCGGGAACCTCGGGTTCGCCTTCCATCCTCAACGCCTCGCCCGAGGCCGCCACCGGCGGCGGCCTGGCCCTGCTGCGCAGCGGCGACCGCGTGCGCATCGACCTGAAGAAGCGCACCGCCAATATCCTCATCTCCGACGCGGAACTGGCGAAACGCCGCGCCGAGCTCGAGAAGAACGGCGGCTACAAGTCGCCCGCCAGCCAGACGCCCTGGCAGGAGATCCAGCGCGGCATCGTCGACGAATTGTCCAACGGCATGGTGTTGAAGCCGGCGGTCAAGTACCAGAAGATCCACGCCACCTTCGGGGTGCCGCGCGACAACCACTGATCCTGATGAGGCGGACGGGGCGGGAGCGCCTGTCCCCGTAACCCCCACCGTTTTCTTGAAAGCAGCGCAAAAAACAGCTTTTTCGCCCTTTATTTGTCTAGGTCAAAACCGATAATGCTTGGACGGGAGCCACCGCAGCTCCAATGTTTGTCCGTTAATATTATCGGGGGAAAGGTATGTTTGTACCGCTTTTGAAGCTTTTAGGCTTGACCAAGACAGACCGGATTATCGTAAATGGCGCGGCGCTAGCCGGCGAGGCGGTCGCGGAATTGGTTGCGCGTAACCAGGCGATAGACCGGTCCCAAGCCGTCATCGAGTTCTCGTTGCAAGGCGAAATACTGTATGCCAACC
>CANGUJ010000439.1 GCA_947456845.1 Burkholderiales bacterium
CCCGCCGGCCTGGTGGTGGTGGGCATCGGCGTGCAGCCCAACGACGCCGTAGCGCGCGCGGCCGGCCTCGAATGCGAGCGCGGCATCGTCGTCGACGCATGCGCACGCACCTCCGACCCGTACATCACCGCCGCCGGCGACTGCACCGCGCGGCGCCTGGCCGACGGCGGCCTGCTGCGCCTGGAATCGGTGCAAAACGCGACCGAACAGGCCAAGTCGGCCGCTGCCGCCCTGATGGGCGAGGAGCGCCCGTTCACCGCGACGCCCTGGTTCTGGTCCGACCAGTACGACAGGAAGCTGCAGATGGCCGGCCTGTCCGGCGGCGCCGACCAGTGGGTGGTGCGCGGCAGCCTCGACGCCGCCTCGTTCTCGGTGTTCCACTACCGCGCCGGCCGGCTGGTCTCGGCCGATTCGGTCAACAACGCCAGGGAACACCTGCTGGTGCGCAGGCTGCTCGATGCCGGCGTGTCGCCGGCGCCCGCGCAGGCCGCGGACAGCGCCTTCGACCTCGCGGCGCTGCTGCGGGCCTAGGGACGTCAGGCGGTGGCCGACTCGGCAACGCCGAGTTCGACCATCATGCGCTCGCGCATGATGAACTTTTGCGGCTTTCCCGTCACCGTCATCGGGATCTCATCGACGAAGCGCACGTAGCGCGGCACCTTGTAGTGCGCGATGTTGGCCCGGCAGTGCTCGCGGATGTCTTCCTGCGCGGCCTGCGCCCCGGGCTTGAGCACGATCCAGGCGCACACCTCCTCGCCGTACCTGGCGTCAGGGACGCCGAACACCTGCACCTGGGCCACGGCCGGATGGGTGAACAGGAACTCCTCGACCTCGCGTGGGTAGATGTTCTCGCCGCCGCGGATGATCATGTCCTTGACCCGGCCGACGATGTTGCAGTAGCCCTGTGCATCGATGACGGCAAGATCGCCGGTGTGCATCCAGCCGTCGCGGACCGCTTCGGCGGTGCGCGCCGGATCGCCCCAGTAGCCCTGCATGACGGAATAGCCGCGCGTGGCCAGCTCGCCCTTCGCGCCCACCGGTACGATGATGCCCTCGGCGTCGACGATCTTTACCTCGATGTGCGGCTGCACGCGGCCCACGGTGGAGACGCGCCGCTCGAGCGGGTCGGCGACCGAGGACTGGAACGACACCGGGGAGGTTTCGGTCATGCCGTAGGCGATGGTCACCTCGGTCATGTGCATTTCAGCATGGACCCGCTTCATCACCTCGATCGGGCACGGCGAGCCCGCCATGATGCCGCCGCGCAGCGAGCCCAGGTCCGCGCCGGCGAATTCCGGCGCGTCGAGCTGGGCGATGAACATGGTCGGCACGCCGTGCAGGTGCGTGCAGCGTTCTTCGGCGATCGCCCGGAGCGTCGCGCCGGGTTCGAAGCCCTCGCCCGGAAACACCATCGCCCCGCCGGTGACGGTGCAGACGAGCGAACCCATCACCATGCCGAAACAGTGGTAGAGGGGCACCGGGATGCATAGCCTGTCGCCACCGCCAAAACCCATCGCCTCGGCCACGCTGATGGCGTTGTTGACGATGTTGCGGTGGGTCAGCGTCGCCCCCTTGGGCGCGCCGGTGGTGCCGCTGGTGAACTGGATGTTGATCGGGTCGTTGCACCCCAGGGTGTAGCCGACCGACCGCGCCGCCGCGATTGCGGCGTCGTCCCCCAGCGCCATGACCGCGTCGAAGTTGAACATGCCGGGGGTCGCATCGGTGCCCAGGCGGATCACCGAGCGCAGCTGTGGCAATCGCGCCGCCTTGAGCTCGCCCGGCCGGGCGCTTGCCAGCTCGGGCGCGAGCGCCGCGAGCATGCCCAGGTAGTCGCTGGTGCGGAACCCGGGGGCCGCGATGACGCCCCGGCAGCCCACCTTGTTGAGCGCGTATTCCAGCTCGGCGCGCCGGTAGGCGGGGTTGATGTTGACCAGGATGACGCCCAGGCGCGCGGTCGCGTACTGCGCCAGAATCCATTCGCTGCGATTGGGCGACCAGATGCCCAGCCGGTCGCCGCGCGCGAACCCGAGGCGCTGCAGGCCGGCCGCGAGACGGTCGGCGTTCTCGCGCAGCTGCGCCCAGGTCCAGCGCACTCCTTCGCTGCGGAACACGCAGGCGGTGGCGTCGGGGCAGGCGGCGGCCGTGTGGTCGAGCCAGCGCCCCACGGTCCATTCGGACAGGGCGCGATCGCGCGTGCCGCGCACCAGCGAAAGGCCTGCGGCGGGCAGCCCGGGGTCGGCCGGGCCGGATTGTTCGCTGCGTACGTTCATGTTGGCACCTCCGTTGCTCATGGTGGGCGGCCGGCCCCTGCATCGCGTCTGCCTGCCCGAGGCTGCCTCGCTTACTTGGGCGCGGCCGGCGGCTGGCCCATCGACGGCGGCGGCTCGTCATCCTCGCTCTCCGGCGCGGTGATGTTGATGTTCACCTTGTCGACCTCGAGCTTCTTCTGCTCGCCCAACCCGGAGAGGATGATCTCCGGCTTGGCCACCACCGCCACCACCATGATCACCTGCAGCACCACGAAGGCGATCGAGCCCCTGTAGATATCCGCGGTCTTGAGGGCGGCGATGCGCGCGCCGGTGATCTTGTCGGTGTAGTCGGCCTTGGCCGCCACGCTGCGCAGGTAGAACAGCGCAAAGCCGAACGGCGGCGTGAGGAACGAGGTCTGCAGGTTCAGCGCGATCATGACGCCGAAGAAGATCAGGTCGATGCCCAGCTTGTCGGCCACCGGCAGGAGCAGCGGCAATATGATGAACGCGATCTCGAAGAAGTCGATGAAGCATCCGAGGATGAAGATCATCACGTTGACGAAGATCAGGAAGCCGAGCGCCCCGCCGGGCAGCGCCCTGAACAGTTCCTCCACCCAGTGCGGGCCGTTGATGGCCTGGAAGGTGAGCGAGAACACCGTCGAGCCGACCAGCACGAACAGCACGAAGATCGACAGGCGCGCCGAGGAATCGAGCCCCTGGCGCAGCAGGCTCATGTTCAGGCGCTTGCGGATGAAGGCAAGCAGCATCGCGCCGGCCGCGCCCATCGCGCCGCCCTCGGTGGGCGTGGCCACGCCGAGGAAGATCGTGCCCAGCACCAGGAAGATCAGCAGCAGGGGCGGGATAAGCACGAAGGTGACGCGCTTGGCGATCTCGGAAAGCAGGTTCACGCGCAACAGCTTGTCGAGCACGGCGACCACGAGCGCGAAGACGATGGACGACATCAGCATCATCACCACCTTCTCGTCGGTGGGCGGCGCATAGTCGCCCTTGGCACCGAAGGCGGCCAGGATCTGCGGGTAGTAGACGAACACCAGCGCGCCGACCACGACCGACAGCCCGGTCAGCACGCCCAGCGACGCATAGCCGGACGCCCCGCTGGATTCACGATAGATGCGCGCTTCGGGCGGCAGGGCCGGCACCCAGTTGGGCTTGGCCACCGCCAGCACGATGATCGCGACGAGATAAATGCCCACCAGCATGAAGGCCGGCACGAACGCCGCCTTGTACATGTCGCCGACGCTTTTTCCCAACTGGTCGGCGATGACGATCAGCACCAGTGAAGGCGGGATGATCTGCGCCAGCGTGCCCGACGCGGTAATCACGCCGGCCGCGAGCGGCCGGTTGTAGCCGTAGCGCATCATGATGGGCAGCGAGATCAGGCCCATGGCGATGACCGAGGCCGCCACCACGCCGGTGGTAGCGGCC
>CANGUJ010000440.1 GCA_947456845.1 Burkholderiales bacterium
CAGCGGCCCCGAGGACCGCGTGGCCGTGTTCAACGCCATCGGCAGCCCGCGCAAGGCGTTGGCGATGTTCAACGGGGGCTCGCACAGTATGTTCACCGACCGCGCGGGCACCGGCGGCGTGCTGCTCAATGGTCAGGTCAAGGCCGCGACGAAGGAACTGGCCATTGCGTTCCTGCGCCAGGTGTTGCAAGGCGACGATCAGCCCCTGCGCGACTGGTCGCAGCGCCATGCGGCCCTGCTGGCCCGGTTTGTGACGGCGGGGTGACGGCGCGACCACTCCCCACCCCTCATCCGTCCCGTACGGCTTCACACCCAGCGTCCTGACGGGCGTCAGAGCCGGCTTTCCGACCAGATCAGCGCCCACTGGAAAAAGTCGCAACTATTTTCCAAAGCATGGCAATTTGGTCGCTGTCACCACCGGCATCAGGTCCGGCATCCCTCAGGCCGTCACCGGCTCGAAGGCATCCCAGGCGGCGAGGGCCTCGCTGGTGTACGTCAGGGCCGGGCCGCCGCCCATGTAGACGCACACGGCCAGCCTGTCCTCCAGCCCTGAGCGGGTGCAGCACAGGCGGCGCAGTGCCTTGACATGAAAGCCGATGCAGCCCGAGCAGTGCTGCGTGACGCCGATGGCCAGCGCGATCAACTCTTTTTGCTTTTCGTCCAATACGCCCAGCGCCATGGCGGCCTTGGCCAGCTGGCCGAAGCCCTGCATGGCCTCGGGCCGCGCCTTGCGCAGGCTGGTCATCTGCTGGCCGATCTGCTCGATGGGGGTGGAGTGGTCGAAGGAACTCATGGTGGTCTTGCTCCAGCAGGTGGAATGAAAACGCCGGGCAACGCCTAGGCCTGGGGAGATCAATGTGCGTTCAGCGAAATCTTCACGTAGGCCGTGCCGTTTGCCTCGTTGGGCGGCATGTTGATTGCCGCGCAAAGTTGACCCACCCTGCCCAAGAAATGGGCAGGGAGAATGAAGGGTGATTCAAGTAGGAATGCTGGAGAAGCTCAGGCGAATGCACGTACGCGACGGCCTGTCGATACTCGAGATAGCAAGAAGGACAGGGGTGGCCCGCAACACGGTGCGGGACTGGCTGCGGAGACCGGCGGTCACCGTGCCGAAGTACCCGTAGCGGGACGGTCCGACCAAGCTGGATGCATTCAAGGACACCCTGTCGGCCTCGCTCAAGGCTGACGCCCACCGCGGCAAGCGCGACCGGCGAACGGCCAAGGCCATGTTTTGCAGCCTTCGGCGGTGTGCCACGGCGCGGCATCTACGACAACATGCAGACCGCAGTTGACCGTGTACTCAGCGGCAAGGACCGGGTGATCAACGCCCGTTTCGAAGCCATGAAGGGCATTACCTGTTCGAGCCGGACTTCTGCAACGTCGCCTCGGGCTGGGAAAAAGGCATCGTCGAGAAGAACTTGCAGGACCGACGCCGGCAGATCTGGCACCGGGTGGCCGACCAGCGCTGGACGAGTCTGGAAGCGCTCAACACCTGGCTGGCAGAGCAATGCACCACCCACTGGCAGGCGGCCAAACATGCGGAATGGCCGGAACTGACCATCGCCGACGTCCTGTAGGACGAACAAACCCGGCTCATGCCCAACCCGAAGCCCTTCGACGGCTACGTCGAGTTGCCGGCGCGGGTCTCATCGACCAGCCTGATCCACCTGCAACGCAACCGCTACAGCGTTCCGACCGAGCACGCCAAACAGGTAGTCAGACGTTGAAGCGGAAATGCATCACGTCGCCGTCCTGCACGATGTATTCCTTGCCTTCCAGGCGCATCTTGCCGCGGTCCTTGGCGCCCTGCTCGCCACCCAGCGCGATGAAATCGTCGTAGGCGATCACCTCGGCGCGGATGAAGCCTTTTTCGAAGTCGGTATGGATCACGCCCGCGGCCTGCGGCGCGGTGGCGCCGACCGCCACCGTCCAGGCGCGCACTTCCTTGACGCCGGCGGTGAAGTAGGTCTGCAGGCCCAGGAGCGAGTAACCGGCGCGGATCACCCGGTTCAGGCCGGGCTCGGTCATGCCCATCTCCTTCAGGAAATCCAGCTTGTCGGCGTCGTCGAGGCCGCCGATCTCGGCCTCGATGGCGCAGCTCACCGCCACCACCGGCGCATTCTCCGCGGCGGCATGGGCCTTCACCCGATCAAGCATCGGGTTGTTCTCGAAGCCGGATTCCGACACGTTGGCCACGTACATGGTGGGCTTGGCGGTCAACAGGAACAGGCTCCGAACCAGCACCTGCTCTTCCTTGGTGAAGGCGATGCTTCTCGCGGGTCTGGCCTGGTTCAACACCGGCTGCAGCTTTTCAAGCACGGCCACCAGCTTGGCCGCCTCCTTGTCGCCGGAGCGCGCAACCTTCGAATGCCGCTGATACTGCTTCTCCACCGACGCCAGGTCGGCTAGCGCCAGTTCGGTGTTGATGGTCTCGATATCCGCGATAGGATCCACCTTGCCGTTGACATGCACGACATTGCCGTCCTCGAAGCAGCGCACCACATGGGCGATGGCGTCGGTCTCGCGGATGTTGGCGAGGAACTGGTTGCCCAGACCTTCGCCCTTGGAGGCGCCGGCCACCAGGCCGGCGATGTCGACGAACTCCACCGCCGCCGGCACCACCCGCTGCGGATTGACGATGGCCGCCAGCGCGGCCAGGCGCGGGTCCGGCACCTCGACGATGCCCACGTTGGGCTCGATGGTGCAGAAGGGATAGTTTTCCGCCGCGATGCCGGCCTTGGTCAGCGCGTTGAACAGCGTGGATTTGCCGACGTTGGGCAAGCCGACAATGCCGCATTTGGTACTCATGAGGGTTCTTTCAGAAGGATTCAGCGAAGGATAAATCGGGATTGCAAAGCCAGGAAGCGGCCTCGTCGGCAAAACGCTGGCACTCCGCAACGGCGCGCTTCCAGGTGGCGATGCGCGCCGGATGGTCGGTGGCGAAGCGATAGAAGTCGTTGCGGTCGGGCAGCTTGCCGCGGGGCAGCGTGGCGACGAATTCGGCGGAAGGCGCGATCAGGATCATCGATGAAAGCCAGTCCGCGCCGCGCCCCCTGATGCCCTGCTTGCGCCAGGGCAGGAACTTGTCCAGCCATCCCGGCGTGACACTGGGCGCGAAGTGGGGATAGAGCGTCAGGCGCTCCAGCCCAGAATAGGGGTAGAACAGGTGATAGTCGATCAGCCCGCCGTCCCAGTACCACCCGGGCGGCGCGCCGGAAATGTCAGGCACCGCCTCGCAGACAATGGGTATCGAGCCCGAGGCCATGAAGGCGTCCAGCCGGTTCTGCGCCGTCAACGCGACCCGGGTGCTGCCGAATGCGTCGCTGTTGAACAAGGCACCGGCAACGCCGTGATCCCGGCCATGGGTGAACACCACTCGACGCAAATGTCGTGCGAGGTGACGACGACCGCGTGCATTGGCCAACCCGGCACGACCGAAGGCGCCGCGCGAGCCGTTGCGCTCCAGTGCGCCGGTGGCGCGGGAGGTGAGCACATGCAGGGTCAGTTCGTCGCGCGGCCGCCATTGCGAGAACCCGGCTTCCACGTTGCCGCGCATCAGGGCGGCAACCTCGCGGGGGCCGGGCTTGACGCCGAAGTTCTGGTCCTCGATGTATCCCCGCTCGAGTTCGGCAAGCGCCGCCACCGGGTCCTCGTGCACCGCCGCGGCCATGCGCCAGGCGCCGATCGAC
>CANGUJ010000441.1 GCA_947456845.1 Burkholderiales bacterium
CACCCTTTGCCCGATGGCCAGCGTGCCCGGCGTGAAGTCGACGATGTTGGTCATCATCGAAACGCCCTCAGCGAGCGTCACATAGGCGATCGTGTGGGGCACCGGCACGCCGCGGTGCAGGGTGCTGTAGGTGTAGATGGTTCCGCCGCCCTTGGCGGGCACCCACTTGACATCGTCCGAGAAGCAGTGGGGGCACACGCGCCGCGGGTAGAAGTGATGCTCGCCGCAGGCCTGGCATTTGCCCACCAGCAGGACATCCCTGGCGCAGGCATCGAAATACTCCTGGTTTTCCGGATTGGTGATAGGGGCGGGAATGATGCGTTCGGTTGTGCTCATGTGCGTTCGGCCTCCCTATTCGCGTTCCATGATGACGGTCGCGCCGACATGGCGCGAGCCGAGCTGGCCGCCGGTGCCGTGCGCCAGCGCCAGCCGGCAATCGGGCACCTGCACCTTGGGATGGGCCTCGCCGCGCAATTGCCGCACCGCTTCGATCACCTTGGTCATGCCGCCGCGGTTGGCCGGATGGTTGTTGCACAGGCCGCCGCCGTCGGTGTTGAACGGCAGCCTGCCCACGCCCGAGATCAGGTTGCCGTCGGCGACGAACCTGCCGCCTTCGCCCTTGCGGCAGAAGCCGAGGTCCTCGAGCTGCACGATCACGGTGATGGTGAAGCTGTCGTAGATGGACGCGTACTGGATGTCGGCAGGCTTGACGCCTGCCTCGGCAAAAGCGATCGGACCGGTGATGGCCGCGCCGGAATAGGTGAGATCGACGCGGCCGCCCATCTGGCCCTTCGGCGCTTCGCCGACGCCGCGGATCCTGACTGGCGGGCGTTTCAGGCTGCGGGCGATCTCGGGGCGCGCCACGATCAGGGCGCCGCCGCCGTCGCTGACCACGCAGCAGTCGAGGCGATGCAGGGGATCGGCGATGAGGGGCGAATGGATGACGTCCTCGACGGTGACCACGTCGCGCAGCATCGCAAGCTCGTTGTACTGGGCGTGGTGCGATGCCGCCACCTTGACCCAGGCCAGCTGTTCGGCGGTGGTGCCGTACTCGTGCATGTGGCGCATGGCCACCATGCCGTAGCCGTTGGCGGTCGCCATGCCGTAGGGGAACTCGTAGGCCATGTCCGGCGCGTTGGCCCCGTAGTTGCGCGCCTGCGTGCCGGAGGAGCCCTCGGAGCGCGGCCGTCCAGCCAGGGTGATGAGCGCCACGCTGCACTTGCCGGCGGCGATCGCCTGCGCCGCGTGCGCTACATGCGCCAGGTAGGAGGAACCGCCGGTGTCGGTGGAATCGATATGGCGCGGCCTCAGGCCCATGTAATCGACCATGGACATGGGACCCAGGCCGGGTGCGTCGCCGGCGCAGAAATAGCCGTCGATGTCGTTCTTGGCGAGGCCCGCGTCCTGCAGTGCGCCGCGCGCGCATTCGGCGTGCAGCTGCGCGACGGACTTGTCCGGCGCCTTGCGCGTCGGGTGTTCATAGGCGCCCACGATGTAGGCGCGGCCGTTGATGGACATGGTGTTCGCGTTCTCCCTGGTGCCGGGTGCCGCCGGCGAATTTGAATCGGAGGTCGACATGCGGCGACCGGGCGCATTCTCGCAGGCCGCGGCCATTCCTGCAGGAGGGCGACGTGCTAAGGTTGCGCGCATGGAAAAAGCACCGGCTCCGGGTTTGCGCGGCGGACGGCTCCGCGCTGCTGCTGTCGTCGCAGACCAATGCGCTCTCGGCCACGCGCTATGCGAAGCTGCCCTTCAACCCGGTCGGCGATTTCGCTGCGGTCAGCGTCCTGGGCCGCGAGCCGGGCGTGCTGATGGTCAACCCAGCGTTTCCGGCGCGCAGCGTCGCCGAACTCATCGCCTACCCGAGGCAGAATCCCGGCCGGGTCGATGATGCGTCCTCCGGCAACGGCAGCGGCGGGCCTCTCTTCCCCGCGCTTTTCAACAGCATGGCCGGCATGCGCATGAACCATGCGCCCTACCGCGGCAGCGCGCAGGCGACCACCGACCTGGTGGCCGGCGTGGCCGGCTACTCCGCCTATGTCTGGATGGGTCTGATGGCGCCGAGGAACACGCCGCCGGCGGTCATCGCCAGCCTCAATCGCGAATCCGTCGCGGCGCCGGCCGCGCCCAATGTCAGGGGGTACTTCGACAATGCCGCCATCGAACCGGTGGGCTCGACCGCGGCGCAGTTCGGCAGCTTCTTCCGCGAAGAGAAAGACCGCCGGGCCGTGATCGTCCGCGAGACCGGCGCCAGGACAGATTGATGTCAACCACAGGGGCAAGGCAATGACCGCAGGCAATGTTGCAAGCGGCGCCGTCACCGGCGTCGAGCACTGGACCCACAAGCGCAGCGACGTGAAGCTGTTCCTCTGGGAGAAATTCGTCGGCTCGCCGGAAGGAAAGCCGGCGGTGCTGTTCGTGCACGGCTCCTCGATGGCCTCCCAGCCGACCTTCGACCTCGTGGTGCCGGGCCGGCCGGATTCCTCGGTGATGGACTGGTTCGCGCAGCGCGGCTTCGTGTGCTGGTGCGTCGACATGGAGGGCTATGGCCGTTCCACCAAGACCCGCGACATCTACTGCGACATTTCCAACGGCGCCGACGACCTCGCGGCCGCCACCGACTACATCGCCAGGACGCGCGGGGTCACGTCCTTCCTCACCTACGGTGTTTCCTCCGGCGCCCTGCGTGCGGCACTGTTCGCCGAGCGCCATCCCGAGCGGGTCGCGCGCCTGGCCCTCGATGCCTTCGTCTGGACCGGCGCAGGGGCGCCCACGCTGGAGCAGCGGCGCAAGAGGCTGCCCGATTTCATCGCCACGAAGCGCCGCCCCATCGACCGCGCCTTCGTCTACTCGATCTTCGAGCGCGACCATCCGGATTGCGCCGAGAAGCGCGTGATCGAGTCCTTCGCCGACGCCATCCTCGCCCTTGACGACTCCATGCCCAACGGCACCTACATCGACATGTGCTCCAGGCTGCCGGTGTGCGACCCGCAAAAGATCACCGTGCCCACCGCGGTGCTGCGCGGCCAGTTCGACGGCATCGCGGCCCTCGACGACCTGATCGAGTTCTACAAGAGGCTGCCCAATCCGGACAAGCAGTTCATCATGCTCTCCGGCATTTCACATGCCAGCTTCCAGCAGAAGAACTACCTCATGGTGTACGCGATACTGCGCGCCTTCTTCGTGCAGCCCGCGCCGGTGTACACCGACAGCGGTCACTGAAGCCGGCGCCGGTCAGGCCATCGGGAGCTTGCGTCCGAACGATGGCGTCGCCGCGGCGCAAGCCTCGGGCACCGCCCAGATCACCGGCCAGCGCGGCTTGAAGCGTGCCGGCCCCTCCAGGTCGGTCAGCACCACGCCGATGTCAGGGCGGTAGCGGTCCGCCTCCTCCAGCAGCGGCGTGAAATCGGTGCCGCCGCCGCCGGTGAGGTCGATCTCGCGCAGGTCCGCGCGGCCCGGCGCGAAGTGTTCGACCCTACGCACGCGGTCGTCGCCGATCACCAGCAGCATGTCCGCCTCCAGGCGACGCGTGATCGAGCCGATTTCGCGCGCGAAGCGATCCATCAGGCCATCGTCAATGGAACCGGAAACATCGACCATCAGGGCCAGGCGCGGCACCGGTCGGGTGCCGTTGGCGCCGGGCTCCCACGGCATGCGCCGGCCGCCTGCGCCGCG
>CANGUJ010000442.1 GCA_947456845.1 Burkholderiales bacterium
ATGCCGGAGGCGCAGGCCATATACCGCAACCTGGCGGCCTCGCTGGCCGCCATGCCGGGCGAACTGGGCATGGCGCCCGCAGCCCTTTTGGTGATCACCGCCCATTGGGAGGAACCGGATTTCGCCGTGCAGGCCCATCCGCAGCCGCCCATGATGTACGACTACTACGGCTTTCCGCCGCATACCTACCAGGTCAGCTACCCGGCCCCGGGTTCGCCCGCGCTGGCCGAACGGGTGCGCGGGCTGATCGCCGCCACGGGCCTGGCCGCGCACCTGGACGGCGCGCGCGGATTCGACCATGGCACCTTCACACCGCTGGCGGTGATGTTTCCGCGGGCCGACGTGCCGGTGGTGCAGTTATCGCTGCGCGAGGATTTCGACCCGGCGGCCCATATCGCGCTCGGGCGCGCGCTGGCCCCGCTGCGCGACGAGGGCGTCCTGATCATCGGCAGCGGCCTGTCAAACCACAACCTGCGCGCCATGGGCCCGGCGGCGCGCGCGCCGTCGAGACAGTTCGACCGCTGGCTGGGCATGGCGCTGGCGGCCGACCCGCCCGAGCGCGAACGCAGCCTGCTGCAATGGGAAACGGCGCCGGCGGCGCGCCTGGCCCACCCGCGCGAGGAGCACCTGCTGCCCCTGATGGTGGCCGTGGGCGCGGCCCATGACGAGCCCGCCGTGCGCGTTTATGCCGAAGACGATTTCTTCGGCGGCGTCACGGTGTCGAGCTATCGTTTCGGCGCGGCCGCCGCGGCGTGAGGTGGGTGTGCCGGCGGCGCGGCGCTGCGGAGGGTGCCCGCCTTACAGCGAGGCCATGCGCGACTTGGCCAGCGGCGGATTCTTGGCGAAGTAGGCCTTGATGCCCTTGAGGATGGAGGAGGCGATCTTGTCCTGATACGTCTCGTCGAGCAGGCGCTTTTCCTCGTCGGGATTGCTGATGAAGGCGGTTTCCACGAGGATGGACGGGATGTCCGGCGCCTTCAGCACCGCGAAGCCGGCCTGCTCCACGCTGGCCTTGTGCAGGTCGTTGATGTTGCCCAGTTCGGCCAGCACGGCACGGCCGAGCTTGAGGCTGTCGTTGATCTGTGCGGTGGTGGAGAGGTCCAGCAGCACGCGTGCGAGGTCGCGGTCATGGGTGCCGAGGTTCACCCCGCCGATCAGGTCGGCGTCGTTTTCCTTCTTGGCCAGCCAGCCGGCTGCGCTCGAGGTGGCGCCGCGCCCGGAGAGGGCGAACACCGACGAGCCCCGGGCGGTGGGCTTGACCCAGGCGTCGGCATGGATGGAGACGAACAGGTCGGCTTCCACCTTGCGGGCCTTCTGCACCCGCACGCCGAGCGGCACGAAGTAGTCGGAGTCGCGCGTGAGCATGGTGCGCATGTTGGGCTCGGCGTCGATCTTGGCCTTGAGGCGCTTGGCTACCGCGAGGGTGACGTTCTTCTCGTAGGTGCCGCGCCGCCCCACCGCACCCGGATCCTCGCCGCCGTGGCCGGGGTCGAGCGCAACGGTGATCATGCGCGTGACCTGCGCCCGGCCGGGCCGGGCTTCCGCCCTGGCCGGCTCGGCTTTCGGGTTGTCCGGCTTCGACACCTCGCCGCGGCCGGACTTGTCGTCGCCCTGGTCGGCGCGCTCGTCGCGACGCTCGGACCGGTCGCCCGCCTTCGCATCGGGCGCCTGCCTGCCCTCGCGCGGCACCATGTCGGCAGGCAGCGCCTGCTTGTCCATGAGCGCCAGGAGCGGGTCAGGCGGGTTGGTCGGGTACAGGTCCAGCACCAACCGGTGGCCGTATTCGCCCACCGGTTTGAGGGCGAACACCTGCGGGTTGATCTCCTGCTTGAGGTCGAACACCAGGCGCACCACGCGCTGCTTGAACTGCCCTGCGCGCACGCTGCCGATGTACGGGTCGTTGGGGGTGATCTTGGAGACGATGTCCTTCAACTTGCCGGACAGATCGAGGTCCTCGATGTCGACCACCAGCCGGTCCGGCCCCTTGAGCACCTGGTGCGCATAGCGCAGCGGCGCGTCCAGTTCGAGGGTCACGCGTGTGTAGTCGCGCGCCGGCCACACGCGCACCGCGATGATGCTGGTGGACTGCGCGAACAGCGGAGAGGCCACGGCCAGCAGCAGGCTGCCGGAGGTGGCACGCAGGAAATCGCGCCGCGCTTGCGGAAAGGGTTGCCCGCGCCCCGGCTCGTCGCCCGACGCTGCGTTGTGCTGCTCTACGGTGTGGGGCGCTCCGCGCGCAATGCGTTCAGACATCGTTCCCCGCTGCCACTCAAACCTTCCAGTTCGACGCTGCGCGATTGCCCGCCCGCGCCGCCTGCAAACCTGAACCGCAGTCTCACATCAGCCTCGGGCAACACCCCCGCGGCCTGTTCGGGCCATTCGACGAGGCAAACCGAGGCCTCGTTGAAGTGCTCGTCCAGCCCCGCATCGTACCACTCGGCTGGATCATTGAATCTATAAAAATCAAAGTGATACAGAATATACCCAGAAAACACGTAAATTTCAACCAGCGTGTAGGTCGGGCTTTTCACCGCCCCCGCGTGGCCGAGGGCGCGCAGCAGGCCGCGGGTGAAGGTGGTCTTGCCCGTGCCGAGGTCCCCCTCGAGGTACACCTTGAGGCCGGGGCGCAAATGCGGGGCCAGGGCTGCGCCCAGGGCCTCGGTGGCGGCGGCATCCGGCAGGGCGACGGTAAGATGGGACGATGACATCAGCGGACCTGCCCGAAGCGCGTGGCGATGAGGCCCTCGCGGACCTCACAGCCCTCAAGGACCTCACCGCCCTCAAGGGGCGCATCCGCGCGCGCGGCCTGGCGCTGGGTTTCGATGCGATCGGCTTCGCGGGCATCGACCTCGCGGCGGCGGAGGCAGGGCTGGCGGCATGGCTGGCGGCGGGATTTCACGGTGAAATGGATTATATGAGCCGGCATGGCGCCACCCGCGCGCGGCCGGCTGAACTGGTGCCCGGCACGGCCTCGGTGATCACCGCGCGCATGAATTATCTGGCGGCGGACCCCGTGGCGGCGGAGCGCCGCTTGGCCGAGCCCGGGGCTGCCGTAGTTTCGCTCTACGCCCATGGCCGGGACTACCATAAGGTGATGCGCGCGCGCTTGCAGAAGCTCGCCACCGCCATCGAATCCGAAGTGGGCGCTCACGGCTACCGGGTGTTCACCGACTCCGCCCCGGTGATGGAGGTCGCGCTCGCCGAGCGCTCGGGCATCGGCTGGCGCGGCAAGCACACCCTGCTGCTGTCGCGCGAGGCGGGGTCGTTCTTTTTCCTGGGGGAGATCTACACCAGCCTCGCGCTGCCGCCCGACGCCCCGGTCGATGCGCATTGCGGCACCTGTTTCGCCTGCAGTACGGCGTGCCCTACCGGCGCCATTACCGCGCCTTACCGGCTGGATGCGCGGCGCTGCATTTCATACCTCACGATCGAGCTCGAGGGCGCCATCCCGCTCGAGGTTCGCCCGCTGATCGGCAACCGCATCTACGGATGCGACGATTGCCAGCTGGCCTGCCCGTGGAACAAGTTCGCGCAACGCGCCGCCGAGCCCGACTTCGCGCGGGTTCGCCACGGCCTGGACGATGCCACCCTGGTGGAGCTGTTCGGCTGGACCGAGGACGATTTCGCGCGCCGCATGGAAGGCAGCGCGATCCGCCGCATCGGCTATGCCA
>CANGUJ010000443.1 GCA_947456845.1 Burkholderiales bacterium
CACGCGCCGCCGCCACGCCTGCGCCTGTTGCCCAGAGCCGCCCGCGAATTGACCGAGGAAGCGCGCGAAGCCGGCCTGTTGGCCGCGCGCTGCTGCAGCTAGCGTTTCGCCAACACATCCGCCCTTTCAATCCAAGGAGACCGCCATGCCCCGCCACGCAGGTTTCATCCCCCACGGTGTCATCCCCGCGGTGCTGCTGCCCTTCAACGAGGATTTTTCCATCGACGAGGCGAGCTATCGCGCCCACCTGCGTGATGTCACCTCGGTTGCCGGGATCAGCGCCATCACCATCAACGCGCATTCGACCGAAGCGGCCTCGTGCAGCTTCGAGGAACAGAAGCGGGTGCTGGAGATCACCCAGGACGAGGTCGGCGACCGCATTCCCATCGTGCATGGCGTCTACACCGACGGCAGCCTCGAGGCGCAACGCATCGCGAAAATGGCCACCGAGGGCGGCGCCTCGGCCCTCCTGGTGTTCCCCTCCGGCATTTACACCATGGGCCAGCGCCCGGAAATGGCGATCGAGCACTTCAGGCGCATCGCCGCGGTGAGCGACCTGCCGCTGATCGCCTTCCAGTACAACCCCGCGGGCGGCCAGGGCTATCCGCTGGCCACCCTGCTGCGCATGGTCGAGGAGGTGCCGTCGATCCGCGCCATCAAGGACTGGTGCGGCAACGCCCAGCTGGCCGACCGCCAGATCCGTGCGCTGCAGACCCGCAACCCGCCGGTCAACGTGCTCTCCACCCACAGTGCCTGGCTGTTCAGCTCGCTGGTGCTGGGCTGCAAGGGCCTGCTCTCGGGCAGCGGCTCGGTGATCGCCGACCTGCAACTGCAGCTCTTCAAGGCCATCGAGGCCAAGGACCTGGCCGCCGCGCAGAAGCTGCACGACCGCATCGCGCCCACCGCCGAGGTGTTCTATGCCGACCCGCCGGTGGACATGCACAACCGCATGAAGGAGGCGCTGGTGCTCATGGGCAAGCTGCCGCGCGCGGTGGTCCGCCCGCCGCTGGTGAAGATCCCGCAGGCGGAAATCGAGCGCATCCGCCAGGCGCTCGCCGCCGCCGGGTTGCTCAAGGATGAAGTGGCCGTCCGCAAGGCGGCCTAGGTTCAGGCGCAGCGCATCAACAACAAGGAGACAACCATGGAGACCAGCAAGGCAGCACGGGCGGCAGGCGCCGCCGTGGCCGCGGCGCGCAACCTGGATGTCAGCGACAAGGTCGTGGCCTTGAGCGGTCCGACCAGTTCCGGCGCCGCGCTTGCGATGTACGGCTGTGCCGAACAGCAGAAGATCCCCTTCCTCGTGCCGGTGGCCGCCTTACCGCAGCTGACCAAGCCCGGCACCCGATACACCTTCCGCATCGAACCCGACGCCCCCGGCTGGGGCCGCTCGATCGCAAAGTTCGCGGAAAAGACCAGGCCGGGAGCGCGGGTCGCGATCATGTATTCGGACGCCGCGCTGATGCAGAACCCGGAAGTGCTCGAAACCTTTCTGTTCGCCTGAGGTAGCGCCAACCGCGCCGCCCGCCCATTTTCACGGAGCCGCCCCATGATCCCCATCATCGATTCGCACCACCACATCTGGCGCAAGGCCGACCTCGCCTGGCTGCAGGGCCCGATGCTGCCGCGCATCTTCGGTCCCTATGAGCCGCTGCGCCGCGATTACCCGATCGAGGAATTCAAGGCCGACCTGGCCGGCTGCGGTGTGGTCGCCTCGGTGTATGTGCAGGCCAACTGGCCGAAGGAGCGCGCGGTCGACGAAACCGCCTGGGTCCAATCGGTGGGCGACGCCACCGGCTGGCCGCAGGCCATCGTGGGCTATGCCGACATGCTTTCCGAGGCGGCACCGGCCACCATCGAGCAACTGGTCAGGTTCCGCGCCTTCCGCGGCGTGCGCATGCAGATCCACTGGCACGAAAACGAGCTCTACCGCTTCGCCAGCCGGCCGGACGTCGCGGCCGATCCGGTGTTTCGCCGCAACCTGCGCGCGCTGGCCCACCACGGCCTCACCTTCGATCTGCAGGTGTTCACCAGCCAGATGGCCGGCGCCGCCGAGATGGCCGCCGCCAACCGCGACGTCACCTTCGTGCTGCAGCACGCCGGCATGCTGGAAGACCTCTCACCCGCAGGCGTGGCAGCCTGGCGCGAGGGCATGAAGCGGCTGGCCGATCAGCCCAACATCGTCGCCAAGCTCTCCGCGCTGGGCACCTTCCTGCGCCGCAACGACCCCGCGCACATCGCCTTCGTGGCCGCCGAGACGGTGGCCCTGTTCGGGCCTGAGCGCTGCATGTTCGGCAGCAACTTCCCGATCGAGAAGCTGTGGACCACCTACCCGGAGCTCATTGCCGCCAACCGCGCTGCGGTCGCCGCGCTGCCCGAGACCGACCAGCGCCTGGTGCTGCATGGCACGGCGGCGCGCGTCTATCGCATGGACATGCCGGCCTGACCGGGAGGGCGCCGCGCTCGGCGGCGCGCCTACTTCAGCTCAACGCCGTCGTTCGCCCCGCCGACGAACTTGTTGGGCTTCTGGAAAAAGCACAGCACCAGCGCACCCTTGGGCGAGCGCGCGGTGTGGCGGTGGCCCTTGGGGCGCCAGACGAAGTTGCCCTTGGTGTAGACACCATCTTCGTCCTCGAATTCGCCGTCGAGCACATAGCTCTGCTCGATCTCCACATGCTCGTGCATAGAGAGTTCGCTGCCCGGCGACCAGCGGAAGATGGCCGTCAGAAGCCCGGTTTCCGGCTCCTCCATCAGGATCTTCATGTCGATGCCGGGGGTAGGCGTGGCTTTCCAGGGCAGGGCCTCGACATCGACGTTGACCGAGTCGAGCGGGCCGAGCTTGTCGGCGTGGGGCAGAAAGGGCGTGACGGCCATGGCGGATCTCCGGATTCACGAGTCAGGCAATGTCGGCGAATATAGCAACTATGGGCGCCGGCCGACCCGGCGAACGCCCCCACCGGCGCGCAGCCGCATGCTCGACATCCTGTACCGCGACGACCACCTGATCGCCATCGACAAGCCGGCCGGCCTGCTGGTCCATCGCAGCGACATCGACCGCCACGAGACGCGCTTTGCCGTCCAGTTGCTGCGCGACCAGATCGGCCGGCGCGTGCAGCCGGTGCACCGGCTCGACCGCGGCACCTCGGGGGTGCTGCTGTTCGCCTTCGCGGCCGAGGGCACCCGTGAACTCTCCGCCCGGTTCGAAGCCGGGGAGGTGCACAAGACCTACCTGGCGGTAGTGCGCGGCTGGCCCGCGCCGGCCGGCCGCATCGAGCACGCCTTGTCACCCATGCCCGAACCTGCCGAGGGCGCGCATGTCCGCGGCGGCGCGCAGGCGGCCGTCACCGATTTCCGGCGCCTCGCCACCATCGAGCTGCCGTTTGCGGTGGACCGCTATCCGGCCGCCCGCTATGCCCTGATGGCCCTTACACCGCAGTCCGGGCGGCGCCACCAGTTGCGCCGCCACATGAAGCACATCGCCCATCCCATCATCGGCGATGCCACCCACGGCAAGGGCGTGCACAACCGCTTCTTTCAGCAGCAGTTCGATTGCGGGCGCATGTTGCTGGCCGCGGTCGCGCTGACCTTGCGCCACCCGGTCAGCGGCGCGCCGCTGGCCATCCGCAGCGCCCCGGGCGGGGCGTTTGCCGACCTGCTCGAACGATTCG
>CANGUJ010000444.1 GCA_947456845.1 Burkholderiales bacterium
CGGCGCGTCCGGCGCCGCCAGGCGATGGTGGCCAGACCCGCGCCGAAGAGCGCATAGACGCCCGGCTCGGGCACCGGCGCAGCGAAGCTCTCGCTGGCGTGGACCGTGGCCCGCGCTCAAGGCCGGGCGTTGAGGAGGGGGCCGCCGCCGAAGGTGAGAAGCCCGGCCGCCGCCCCGCCTTGCCGCTTGGTCGTCCGTCCAACGTCCCTTGCCATGCCGTCGGCCATGCCATCCGCCCTACCGCACCAGTTGCTTGCTGACGCGGTCCTCCTCGTGCACTTCGGCGTGGTGCTTTTCGTCGTCGGCGGGCTGGCGGCGGTGGTTGCCGGCAACCTGCTGGGGTGGCGTTGGGTCAACGCATGGCGGTTCCGGGCGGCCCATCTGGCGGCCATCGCGGTCATCGCCGCGCAGGCCTGGCTGGGGCGCTACTGCCCGCTGACAACGCTGGAATCCTGGCTGCGCGTCCAGGCCGGGGCGAGCGCCTACGACAAGAGTTTCATCGAGTACTGGTTGCAGCGGCTGATCTACTACGAGGCGCCGCTTTGGCTGTTTGCGCTGATCTATACGCTGTTCGCCGCGCTGGTGGTCCTTGCCTGGTGGCGCTTTCCGCCCCGGCGCTAACGGCTCGCGGACCGGGCGCGCCTGCGGGCGGGGTTGCGACCGTCCGTCGCGCGCGGCGCGCCGTTCGATACCGATACGCGCCGCCGACGGCGGGAAACGCGCGACACTCCCGGACGATGAATTCGCCCCGCCACCGTCTCGCCAGGCCGGCCTGGCGCCGCCACGCCCGCGGCCGCCGGCATGGAGGTCGCCCGTGACGCCGCCCCCCGCCGGCTTCCGGCGCCGGTTCGTGCGGCGCATGCTGCTCCTGCCCGTACTGGATCTGGGGGTCACGGGCATTTTCATCATCATCACGCAAAGGCTGGACGTCATCCCCGTCGCGCTGGTCAACCTGGCGCTGCTTGCCGCCGCGCTCTATGGATTCGCATCGCAGGTGTTCAAGCCGGTGGCGCGTTTCGAGCACGTCGGGCAAGGCGCGCCGGAGGCAACCCGCCGGATCGAGCGCCTGCCCGGGCTGAGCGCCTACGCGGCGGCCGCGCTGGTCATGGTGTTCACCGTCACAGCGTCCTCCCTCGGGGTCTATACGCCCGCGCAGACCGACCTGTCGGGCATCTCCCCGCTGGAAGTGGGCCTGGCGCTCGCCTTCTATGCATGCGTCTACGCGACGCTCTACGGCCACTTCACCTACTTCGTGATCAACGACCTGTGCATCGACATGCGCCGGCACTGGCGCGACCGGCTGCAGTTCTCGTCCGCGCGCGCCGAGGGCCGCCCCGGCGCATCCGCCGGTCTGCGCGGAGGCCTGGCCCGCCGCCTGGCGGCGATCTTCCTGGTCATCGGCATCCTGCCGGCATTGCTGCTGGGCATGGACCTGACGCTGCTGGCGCACATCCGCGCCGCCCAGGGGCTTTCGGTGGGCAATGTGGTGGCCCTGGACATGATCGCGTCCCTGTATGTGGTGCTCGCCTCGATGGTCTTCGTGAGCCGCAGCCTGCTCGCGCCGACGCGCGAACTGTTCAGCGCCCATGAGGCGGTGCGGGCCGGCGACCTGGGCTACAAGGCCGCCGTGCTGACCGACGACGAGCTTGGGCAGGTCACCGCGAGGTTCAACGTCATGGTCGATGCCTTGCGCGAGCGCGCGCTGATGCAGGACGTGCTGCACCGCTACCTGAGCCCGGGGGTGGCCGCCGAACTGATCGCCTCCGGCGGGCTGATCGCCTCGCGTTCGGTCGAGGCGACGGTCATGTTCACCGACATCGAGGGTTTCACCGGCCTGTCGGAAACGCTCGCGCCGCAGGAAACCGTCAACCTGCTCAACGCCTACTTCACCGCCTTGACCGAGTTGATCCAGCGCGAGGGCGGGACGGTCAACAATTTCGTCGGCGACGCCGTGGTGGCGATCTTCAACGTGCCGACCGGGCTGCCCGACCATGCCCACGCGGCGGTGCGCGCGGCGCTGGCCATACAGCGCAGGCTGGCCGACCATCCATTCACCCTCGCCGGCGGCCGGCGGATCATCCTGCCCACGCGCATCGGGATCAACACGGGGCCGGTTTGCGCCGGCTCCATCGGCGCGGCCAACCGTCTGGGGTACACCATCTACGGGGATGCAGTGAACCTGGCGGCGCGCATCGAATCGCTCAACAAGCGCTACGACACGCGCATCCTGGTGTCGGCGGCCACGAAGGAACTGGCGCAGGCCCAGGGCTGCGCGTCACCCTTCGTGCCGCTGCCGCGCACCACGGTCGCGGGGCGTCGGGAACCGGTGGACATTTTCGCCCTTGAACCCGTGGCTTGAGGCGGCTCGGCAGACATGGGCGCATGGCGAAGCGCTAGACTCCGGCACGCGCCAGGACAATGGCGCCCGCCCCACCGACCTCTTGCAAAGCCACGATGAAACCCAAACGCTTTCCCCAGATCACGCTCGAACAACTCGATCCCCAGGCACAGGTATTGGCCAAGGAGATCCTCGGCTTTTCCAGCGTGGGCCTGGGCGGCCCGTACAACCCCATGCTGCGCAGCCCGGTGATGGCCGACCGCCTGAAACGCCTGCTCGACTACTTGCGCTTCAATTCCTCGCTGCCGCTGCGCCTGAACGAATTCGCCATCCTGATCCAGGGCCGCCTGTGGACCTCGCAGGTGGAATGGTTCGCCCACTATCCGCTGGCGCTCAAGGCCGGCCTGCCCGCCTCGGTGGCCGACGACCTCAAGGCCAACATCCGCCCGCGCAACATGCAGCCCGACGAGGCGGTGGTCTACGACGTCAGCATGGAAATGTCGACCCGGCACCGCATCAGCGACGAACTGTTCCATCGCGCCAGGACCATCCTCGGTGAACAGCAGCTGGTGGACCTGATCGCCGTCAACGGCACCTACGTGACCGTTGCCATGCTGCTCAGCCTGGGCGAGGAACTGCCGCCCGAAGGCCAGCCCCTGCCGTTCCCGGAGCGGCCGGCGGACTGAATCCACGCGGCGCCCGCGAAGCCGTATGATTCCGGCCTGTCGCGTCGCCCGCGCCGACGCCCCAACCGCACAGGACTTCCATGGCCCTCTCCGGCAACGCTGCTCTGGCAATGCTCTTCGACATCGAATCCGGGTACGAGACCGAGCACGACCATTGGCACACCCATGAGCATTTCGGCGAACGCCTGGGCATTCCGGGCTTTCGGCGCGCGGTGCGCTGGACCGCCATGGACGGCGGCCCGCGCTATTTCATGCTGTACGAAGTCGCCGACGTGGCCACGCTCACCTCGCCCGCCTACCTCGAACGCCTGAACAACCCCAGCCCCTGGACCAGGAGCGTGATGCCCTATTACCGCAACATGGTGCGCGGCCTGATGCGGGTAGTCGGCAGCGCCGGGGCGGGAGTCGCGGGCTTCGCGCTGGTGGTGCGCGTTACGCCGGCGCAGGGACGCGCCGCGGAGCTGGACGAATGGCTGGCCACGCGCCTGCTGCCGCAACTGGCGATGCAGCCGGGGCTCTCGGGGGCGCACCTGCTCACCTCCGCGGCGCCGGCACCGAAGACCCGCGAGCAGGAGATGCGCGGGGGCGACCTGCCGCTCGACCGCGTGCTCGTGGCGGTCGGCTACGACGAG
>CANGUJ010000445.1 GCA_947456845.1 Burkholderiales bacterium
CCGGTGCCCTGGCCGTCCAAGCCGCTACGCTGGATCGCGCCCTATCCGCCCGGCGGCTCTTCCGACCTGGTCGCGCGCGCGGTCGGCAGCCGGCTCGCCGAGCAGGTCGGCCAGCCGGTGCTGATCGACAACCGGCCCGGTGTCGGTGGTGCCCTGGGGAGTGCGATCGCCGCGCGCGCCGCACCCGACGGCTACACGCTGCTGCTCGCCAACATCGCGCCGCTGGCGATCGCCCCGCACATCCACGCCGGCCTGGGCTATGACGTCGCCCGCGACTTCGATCCGGTGACGTTGCTCGCCACCGGGCCGACCATCCTGGTGGTGGGGCCGTCGCTGCAGGTGAAGACGGTGGGCGAACTGGTCGCGCTGGCCCGGGCCCGGCCGGGGAGCCTCAAGTACGGATCGGGCGGCAGCGGCACGCCTGCGCACCTGACCACCGAACTGCTGCGTTCGATGACCGGGACGGACCTGGTTCACGTTCCGTACAAGGGCACCGGCCAGTCGGTGACCGACCTGCTCGGCGGCCACATCGATTTCGTGTTCGCGAGCATGCCGGTCACCGCAGCCCATGTGAAGGCCGGCCGGCTGCGCGCGATCGCGGCCTCCAGCGCGCGGCGCACCGCGGTCGCCCCCGACCTGCCGACGATGGACGAGAGCGGCGTGTCCGGCTTCGACATGGTGACCTGGTGGGGCGTGGTGGTGCCTGTGCGCACCGACGCCCGGATCGTCGACCGCCTGAACGCGGCGCTGCGCAAGGCGCTCGCCCATGCCGACGTCAAGGAACGCTTCATCGCCCTGGGCATCGACGTGCAGGCGAGCACGCCCGCCGAGTTCGGGAAGTTCATGGCCACGGAGCACGCCCGCTATGCGCGCATGGCGAAGGAAGTCGGCCTGAAGGCTGACTGAAGGCCGACTGAAGGCCGACCCACGGCCGATCGAATGCCCAAACCACGCCTGCAGCCCGCAGCGCGACCCGCACCGGCAGAAGGAATTCCAGATGATGACGCCGAAGCCGATGATCCCCAGCCGCGCACCGCGCCGGCACCTGCCGGGCAGGCGGTGGGTGCTTGCCGCTTTCGCCCTCCTGCTGGCGCAGGGGGCGGCGGCGCAGACCTTTCCGCACCGTCCGATGCGCGCGATCGTCCCGTTCCCCGCAGGTGCCTCCTACGACACGATCATGCGCATCGTCGGCAACGCGGTGACGGAGTCCACCGGTCAGCCGATCGTGATCGAGAACAGGCCGGGCGCCAGCGCGATCATCGGCGCCGATGCCCTGGCCAAGGCGACGCCGGACGGCCACACGATCGGGATGCTCGGCAACAACCACACGATCCTGGAGGCCCTCGGGCGCAAGACGCCGTACGACCTCTTCAAGGACTTCGCGCCGCTGATGCGGATCGCCGTGCTGGACAACGTGATCGTCGTGCATCCGTCCGTCCCGGCCAGGGACATGAAGGAACTCGTGGCGCTGATGCGCGCGAATCCGGACAAGTACCGCTATGCCTCCGGGGGACAGGGCGGCAGCACCCACCTCGCGGGTGCGCTGATCGCCAACGTGGCCAAGGTGCGCATGCTGCACGTCCCCTACAAGGGGGGTGGCTTCGCGGTCAACGGCCTGGTCGGGGGAGAGGTCCACCTGATGGCGGTGAACATGATCTCCGCCAAGCAGCATGTACCGTCGGGCCGCCTGCGCGCACTGGCCGTGGCCGCACCGAAGCGGTCGCAGCATATGCCGGAAGTGCCGACCACGGCCGAGGCCGGCTTGCCGGGCGCGGAGGCGTCCCAGTGGTACGGCGTCTTCGCGCCGGCCGGTGTTCCGGCCGCCATCCTGAAGCGCCTGGAAGGTGAACTGCGCAAGGCGACCGCGCGCGCCGACGTGCGAACCCTGCTCGCCGCGCAGGGCGCCGACGCCTACTCGGAGACGCCGGCGGAACTCGCCGCCTTCGTGCGCGAGGACGTACGCATCAACCGCGACACGGCGCGCGAGGCGGGCATCAAGTCGGTCGAATGAACAGGGAAGGAGCAGCCATGGCACGAGGACTCACCATCTCGCAGGCGAGGGACTACAGGGCGGACGGATGCCTGCATCCGCTGGACGCGCTGGGCGGCGCCGACGTGGAGCATTACCGCGCGGCACTGGACGCCACCGAGACCCGCCTGGGCGGATCGCTGATGGCGATCGACCGCAAGTACCGTGGCAACCTGCACATCATGTGCCGATGGATGGACGATCTGGCGCGCACACCGGCCATCCTCGACGCGGTGGAGTCGCTGCTGGGGCCCAACCTGCTGCTCTACACCACCCGCTTCTTCATCAAGGAGCCGCGCAGCGACGGCATCGCCGCCTGGCACCAGGATTGCACCTACTTCGGCTTGCGGCCGTTCGACCATGTGACGGCATGGGTGGCGCTGTCGGACGTCACCGAGGAGGCAGGCCCGGTCGAGTTCGCGGTCGGCAGCCATATCCGGGGCGCCTTGCAGCAGAAGAGCGGCCTGATCAAGAACAGCGTGAACACCGCCGGCCAGATCATCGTCGAGCATTTCGACCAGTCCGAGATCGCGCGCGCGATCCTCAAGCCCGGACAGTTCTCGCTGCACCATACCTGCGTGGTGCACCAGTCGCGCCCGAACGCATCGGACACGCGCCGCATCGGCATCGCGCTCAGCTACATCCCGACGCACACCCGGTACATCGGGCGCCGGCGCATGCCGGCCGCGCTCGTGCGCGGCCAGGACCGCCACGGCCATTTCGACCTGCAGCCACGGCCGGTGGAGGACTTCGGGAAGGACGAGATGGCGCGCCACGACGTCACGTTCCGCGCCTACATCGATTCCTTCTACGAGCAGCTCGACGAAGCCGAGAAGGACCTGCCCGAGGAAGCCGCCGCCGGGCTCGTCTACTGACGGTCACTGCGGTGCCTGACGGACGCCACGAGGAGAAGACGATGGACGAACCACGCACGCCGGCCGCCAACGATGCCGCGCGGATCCATGCCACGCCGTCGGCCGGCCCGATCGGCGCGGAGGTCCACGGCGTCGACCTCGCGCTGCCGCTGGGCGACGCCGCGTTCCAGCGCATCCTGGACCTGTTCCACCAGCATGCGGTGATCGTCCTGCGCGGGCAGCGGCTGACGCCGGCGCAGCTGGTGGCGTTCAGCGCCCGCTTCGGACCACTCGACGTTCACCACATGACCGAACATGTGTTTCCGGAGCTGCCACAGGTGCGGGTACTGTCCAACGCGAAGAAGAAGGACGGCAGTACCGCCGGCATCACCCGCGGCGGCATGCACTGGCATTCGGATCTTTCGTACAAGCCGGTGACCGCGCTGGCGACGCTGCTCTACGGGCTGGAGTGCCCTGCCGAAGGCGCGGACACCGAGTTCGCCAGCACGGCGGCGGCCTGGGCCGCGCTGCCGGAGGAGGCGAAGGTGCGCCTGGCCGGCCTCACTGCGGTGCACGACCGGAACTTCCGCTATTCGGCGCTCTATCCGAACCGGGCGCCCCTGACCCCGGAACAGGTGGCCGGCGTGCCGCCGGCGGTGCACCCGCTGGTCGTCGCACATCCGGCCACGCGACAGCCTGCACTGTTCGTCGCGAAAGACGTCGTGTCGCACGTGGTCGGCATGGATGCCGCGCCGTCCCGCGCGCTGATCGAC
>CANGUJ010000446.1 GCA_947456845.1 Burkholderiales bacterium
CGCGCCCGAGAAGTCCGGCACCGCGTCTTCGAGAACGCACCCCAGCGACTCGAACACCTTGTCCTGCGCCGCAACCACCTTCTCGACCCGCTTGTCCACCGGAATCTGCCCGCCGAAACCCGGCGCGAATCCGATGCGCACGCCCTTGAAATCGCGCTTGAGGCTGCCGGCGAACGCGGCGCCCGGCTCCATCAGGGAGATCGGCACCCGATCGTCCGGCCCGGCCTGCACGGAAAGCAGCAAGGCGGTGTCTTCCACGGTGCGCGCCATCGGCCCTTCCACCGACAGTGTGCCCCACAGATGCTTGGTCGGGTAGGCGGGCACACGCCCCGGGGAGGGGCGCAGCCCCACGACGTTGCAGAAGTTGCCCGGGTTGCGAAGGGAGGCACCCAGGTCGCTGCCATCGGCCAGCGGCACCATGCCGGTAGCCAGCACCGCGCCCGCGCCGCCGGAAGATCCGCCGCAGGTCTTGGACAGATCGTAGGGATTCCTGGTCGCGCCGAACACCTTGTTGAAGGTTTGAGAGCCGGCGCCGAACTCGGGTGTGTTGGTCTTGCCGACGCAGATGGCTCCGGCATTCCACGCGCGCTCGACCACCAGCATGCTGCGGTCCGGCACCTGATCCTTGAAGATGGTCGAGCCCAGCGTGGTGCGAATCCCCTTGGTGAGGAACAGGTCCTTGTGCGCGATCGGCAGGCCATGCAAGGCGCCAAGCCGCTCGCCGCGCGCCTGCCTGGCATCCGCGGCCTTCGCCGCGGTCATGGCCGCGTCCGCGGTCAGCGTGACGATGGCGTTGACCTTGGGATTGACCTTCTCGATCTGCTTCAGGTGCGCCTGCATCACCTCGGTGGCGGAGACCCGCTTGGCACGGATCATCGCCGCCAGTTCGTTGGCGGTGGCGAAATGCAATTCGTTGCTCATCGGTTTCCTTGTTCTTGCGTTCTCATTTCCTGGTGCGCTTCCGGCATTGTCGCGAAATCCGCATGGGAGCGCGCGGGCCGCGGCAAGCCCGGTCAGGCCTTGACCGCGAAACGCGCCAGCCGGGCCAGGTTGGGTTCCACGCCCAACCCCGCCACGCGCGGCAATTCGACCATGCCCGCATCGATGGCAAAGTCACAGACTTCCTCGCGCAGAGGGTTCGGATTGGCATCGACTTCGACGAAACCGCCCTCACCCATCGCCGCGCGCAAATGCATGGAGCCGGCCAGGCCGACGCCGCCCCCGAGCCAATGCGGGCAAAACACCTGGCCGCGCGCCTGCGCGTACCTGGCGACCGCGCGGCAACCGCCGATGCCGCCCCATTTGCCGATGTCGGGTTGCACGTAGCGCAGATAGCCATCGTCGATTGCCTGGCGAAAGGCCGCCTCGCCGCGCACGTTTTCGCCGGCGGCCAGCGCCACCCCGGTATCGCGTGCCAGGGCGCGCCACTCGGCGGCGTCCTCGTCGGCGGCGATGGGCTCTTCCACCCACAGCGGACGCAGGTCCTTGAGCGCGTAAATGCGCGCGGCCGCATCGTCCGCAGGCCAGGCCTGATTGGCATCGATCATGATGTCGCCGGCGGTCCCCGCGGCATCGCGCATCGCCTCGAGGTTGGCTCGGTCCTGCGCCGCAGCGAAACCCACCTTGAGCTTGAAGGCGCGATAGCCCTCCGCGCGTTTCCTCTCGACCAGCGCCGCCACGCCCTGCGGCCCGATGCCGGACGCATAGACCCGCACCTTGGCCGCGCCATGGCCGGCATCGTCAAGAAACCGCCAGAGCGGCTGCCCGACACGGCGCGCCGCCATATCCCACATGGCCTGTTCCAGGCCGCCGATGATCTGCGCGAATGAACCCGGCTCGCCGCACTGGAGGGCCATGCGCCGGGTACGCTCTTCCAGGAAGTGCCGCAGGTCGGCGGGGCTGGCATATTCGCCGTTTTCGAGCAGCGGCACGAAAATGCTGGTCATCAAGCGCACCCGATGTTCGAGGCCGACCTGGGGAAAGTTGCAAAAGACCTCGCCCCAGCCCCAAGCCCCGTCGGATGCGCTCATGCGCACGAACAGTGCCGGCCGGTTGCTCATGCTGCCGAAGGCATTGGCCACGGGTTCGGTGACGGGCGCGCGGTACGCAAAGGGCTCGATACGGGCGATTTTCATGACTTGATGCGGGCGGGCGGGCATGGCCAAACGCGATACCACCGAAGACTAAACCAAAATGGAAATTCCGCCATGCGTCAGCCCGCAGCGCGCCTGACCCTCGCAATCTTGCTCGCCTGCTACAGCGCATTCCCGGCGCAGGCGCAGACCTGGCCCGCGCGACCGGTGCGCCTGGTGGTGCCTTTCCCTCCAGGCGACGCGGTGGATGCCTATGCCCGCATCATGCAGTCCCGCCTGGCGGAGCATATCGGGCAACCCGTCGTCATCGAGAACCTCGGCGGCGCCGGCGGCATGATCGGCGCCGAATTCGTATCGAAGGCGCCTGCCGACGGCCATACCCTGCTGGTGGGCAACATCGCCGCCCTGGCGATGAACGTAGGCGTTTACCCCAGCATGCCGTATGATCCGCCGCGCGACTTCACGCCCGTCATGCGTACCGTCGACGTCAACTACGCGCTCGTGATACACCCGTCGGTGCCGGCCAGGAGCGTCGCCGAACTCATGGCTTACGCCGGGGCCAACCCGGGCCGGCTTTCCTACGGGTCCGTCGGTTCGGGGAGCGCGCCGCATCCGGCGATGGAATTGCTGAAGCAGCGCGCCGGTATCGATGCGGTGCATGCGCCCTACAAGGGCGGCGGGCCGATGGTTGCCGACCTGCTGGTCGGCCAGATCCAGATGGCCATCGGCGATCAGGCCAACCTGATGCCCCAGGTCAAGGCAGGCAAACTGCGCGCGCTGGCCGCCAGCAGCGCAAAGCGCTCTGCAACCTATCCGGAGCTGCCCACGATCGCCGAATCCGGTTTTCCGGGATTCAAGGCGGGCGCGTGGCAGGCGGTCGTCGGCCCCGCCGGCATGACCGGCGTGACCACCATGCGCATCAGCGAGGCGCTGGCGCGGGTCATGGCGATGCCGGACATACGCGAACGCCTGGTAGGCGCGGGTCTGGAGCCGGTCGGCGGCAGCCCGGACGATCTTGCCCGCCACATCCGGGCCGAGATCGCGAAATGGACTAAAGTCGCGAAGGAGGTGGGCGCAAAGGTCGATTAGCATCGCCTACTGCGGCAACCAGCGAACCTTTGCGTGATTTCGCTGTCCAAATCCGCAAGTAGGGCGGGGACGGGGCGTGAAGGTGACCCCCGTCAGGATGCGCACGGCGTGATTGACGGCTTGACCGCCGCAGGTGCAGTTGTGAAGACCCGTTAGGATGTGATCGTACCCTTTCGCACCCGTTTGTTTCCCGCTTGATCAAATCCGGCTTGCGGCAAGAGCCGGTAAATGCGCTACATTCGACTTTAACGACGCTTCGCAGAGCAGCAGCTTTTCTATCCATCCGGTGCCGGAGACATTCCATGATTCGATTCACGCTTACTCGCCTGCTCGCCATCACCCTGATGACGGGGGTCGGCTTTGCCTCGGTTGCACCTGACGCCGAGGCAGCACGCCGCCTCGGCGGCGGCAAGTCCGTCGGCAAACAGTCCGATAACGTCAGCAAGCAGGCGGCGCCTGCAGCGCCGGCGCA
>CANGUJ010000447.1 GCA_947456845.1 Burkholderiales bacterium
CTTGAAGGCGCGCGCGAAGATGGCGCGGCGGAGCGGGGCCGGCGCGCCGGCGGCGGCCTCGGCCAGTACCGCGAGAACCTTGCCCATCAGGCCCGGCCGGTTGAACTGTTTCATCGCCAGCGCGCCCGGAAGCAGAAAGGCCTCGTGATACTGCGCGGCGACGCCCGGATCGCGCAGCAGGCGCTCCGTCAGCCGCGCGGATAGCACCATGCGCGGCGGATCGGCGGGGTCGGCCATGAAGCGGAAGTTGACCTCCGGGTTCGCCCGCGGATCGACGCTCGTCAACCTGACCCAGCCGCGCGAGCGTGGGGCGTAGAGCGCGCTGCCCACCAGCGCGAAGGCCGGCCCGTATGCCCCGCCGCTGACCCGACCGACCACGAAGCCGAACAGGTCGCCGGGCGGCGCCCCCGCAAGTCCCGAGGATGCCCGGGTGCCGGCGAGCGCGAAGCGCCGCAAGCCCGGTTCGATCCGCCCGCCGCGCGGTAGCGTAAGGGCGAAGAACATGTAAGGATGGTTCTGCAGATTGCGCCCGACGCCGGGCCGGTCCAGCACCGCGCGCATGCCAAGCGCCGCCAGGTCGGCTGCCGGCCCGATGCCCGAGCGCAGCAGCAGCGCTGGCGAGTGGATGCCGCCGGCGCAGACGATCGTGCGGGACGCCTCCAGGCGGACAGGAACGCCATCGCGGATCGCCTCGACGCCGCTGACCGCCGCGCCTTCCACGCACAGCCGGGTGACCCGGGTACCGGACAGTATCTCGAGATTGCGTCGCGCCCGCACCTCGACGGTCAGGTAGCTCCCCGGCGCAGACACGCGCCTGTCGTCTCCGATGGCATTGGGGATGGCAAAAAAGCCGTCGTCGGGTTGCTCGTTGATGTCTGGCACGAAAGGCAGGCCGGCCGCCCTGGCCGCGTGCTCCATTTCGCGCAGGAAGGCCGGCCACTGCTCTTTGGGAACGCGGCTGATGGCATGCGGCCCCATGCCATCGCCGCGCTCCAGATCGCGCTCGATGCGACGGAAATGCGGCAGCACCGCCTCCCACGAAAAATCGCCGGCGCCGGCCGCGGCCCATTGCGCGTAGTCCGAAGGCACCCCGCGCAGCGCGATCATGCCGTTGATGCTCGAGCCGCCGCCCATCACGCGCGCCTGCGGATAAGGCGCCGGCGTCCTGCCGTCCATCGCGCTGGCTGTAAGCCCCTCCCAGAAGTAGTCCGGATTGACCGTCGCGCCCGGGAAGGGGTCGCGGATATCGGCCGGCTCGTCGCCCGGCGCGAAGTCAGGCCCGGCCTCGACAAGCAACACGCGGCGCCGCGCGTCCTGGGAGAGACGCGCTGCCAGCACCGCCCCGGCGGTACCCCCGCCGACGATCAGGAAATCGTATGCCATGTCAAAGGCGGCCTCATCGGGTCGGACTCGTTACCGGCTTGGTCCTGCCGAAGCGCTTTGCTCGCTTTCGCATCCGCTCTCCAGCCAAGTGGCAGCAGCGCGGCCTGGATGGCCGGCGGCGCCTTGAAGTTGCGCGGCGCGGCGGTGCGCGCGAAACCGGGAGTGCATGACATACGGGCCTTCCAGTCCTTGAAACTCACTGCTCGAAGTCTACAACCCGCAGGGCGGGGACCGCCACACCGCCACGGATATCCGCGTCAGGCGCATCGCCGCGCCCGGTGCCGACCCGATACCCGGCTGAGCGCGGGTGTCGTCGGACCGCCCGCCCACCGGAAATCGGAGCGCCGTGCGGCACATGTGGCGAATGGGTCCTGGCCCGCCGGTGCGGGACAAGCGGCCCGTGCAGCGACCTCAATGCGCGGCCGCACGAAGATCTTGCCCACCCGGACGACGCAGCCTGCCTACGCGCCCGGCCAGGCGCGCAAGCGCACGGCATAGTCCGCCGCCAGGCCGACGAAGATCGCCGCCCCCAGCCAGTTGTTGTGCATGAAGGCCTTGAAGCAGCCCTCGCGAGAGCGTTCGCGGATCAGGGCGTTGTGGTGCAGCGCCATGCCCATCGCCGTGCACAGGCCCGCGAAGTACAGCGGCCCCATCCGCCATTCCAGGCCGATCCAGGCGAGGATTGCGAAGGTGACCGTGTAGGACAGCATCACCGCTGTGACGTCGAAGGCACCGAAGGTGATGGCGGAGGTGCGAATGCCGATCTTCAGATCGTCGTCGCGATCGACCATGGCGTATTCGGTGTCGTAGGCGATGGCCCAGAAGACGTTGGCCGCCAGCAGCAGCCAGGCCGCCGGCGGTACGCGGTCGAGCACGGCGGCGAAGCTCATCGGGATGCCGAAGCCGAACGCGACGCCCAGGTAGGCCTGCGGCAGCGCCAGAAAACGCTTGGTGAACGGATAGCTGACCGCCAGGAACAGCGCCACCACCGACAAGCCCCATACCAGTGGGGAAAGCTTGATGATCAGCATGAACGAACACGCCGATAGGATCAACGCCAGCGCGACGGCTTCCCTGCGGCCCACCCGCCCGGTGGTCAGCGGACGGTCCGCGGTGCGCTTGACATGCCGGTCGAAATCGATGTCGGCATAGTCGTTCATCACGCAGCCGGCCGAACGCATGAGCAGCGTGCCGAAGGCGAAGATCCATACCAGCCACCAGGAGGGGCGCCCGTCGGCGGCGATCCATAGGCCCCAGAAGGTCGGCCACAAGAGAAGCAGCGTACCGATCGGCTTGTGCAGGCGCATCAGCCTTTCATACAGGGTGAGGCGTTCGGCGATGGCGCTCCAGTTCATGGGCCGCAAGGATAATGAATACTGGTCACGGCCGTCCGGCTCATACGCCGAGGTAGGCTTCGCGGCTGCCCAGCCAGCGCTCGAGGTGCGCCTGCACCCGGTCGTCGCCCCGCGCGAGCATGACCTCGGCGCAATCGCGCGCGGCCTCGATCAGGTCGACGTCCTCTTCCAGGTCGGCAAAGCGCAGCAGGGGCACACCGCTTTGCTGGCGCCCGAGAAATTCGCCAGGGCCGCGCAGGCGCAGATCGGCGCGCGCGATTTCGAACCCGTCGGTGGTTTCGAACATCACCTTAAGGCGCTCCCGCGCGCCTTGCGACAGCGGATGCGCGTAGATAAGTATGCACACGCTCTCGTGCACGCCTCGCCCCACCCGGCCGCGCAACTGATGCAATTGCGACAGGCCGAAGCGTTCGGCGTGCTCGATCACCATCAGGGAAGCATTGGGCACATCCACCCCGACCTCGATGACGGTGGTCGCCACCAGTACCTGGGTCGCGCCGGCGACGAAATCCGCCATCACTGCCGCTTTCTCCTCGGGCTTCATGCGGCCATGCACCAGCCCGACCTTCAGTTCGGCAAGCGCTGTACTCAGGTGCGCATGGGTCTCCACGGCGGTCTTCAGGTCAAGCGTCTCGGATTCCTCGATCAGCGGGCACACCCAGTACACCTGCCGCCCGGCGCGGCAGGCCTCGCGGATGCGCTCGACCACCTCGTCGCGGCGCGCCTCGGCTGCCAGCTTGGTAACCACCGGCATGCGCCCCGGCGGCAGTTCATCGATCACCGAGACATCCAGATCCGCATAGAAGGTCATGGCGAGCGTACGCGGGATCGGCGTGGCGCTCATCATCAGTTGATGCGGCTGCCGTGCCTTATCGCCTGCCTCGCCCTTGCGTGCGA
>CANGUJ010000448.1 GCA_947456845.1 Burkholderiales bacterium
CGCATCAAGGACCTGCGCACCAACGTCGAGATCAGCAACACCAAGTCGGTGCTCGACGGCGACCTCGACGATTTCATCTCCGCATCCCTGAAGCAGGGCGTGTAGCGCGCGCCGCGCGGCATCCGCCCCCGATAGGCCCCACCATGTCCGAACCCAACGCCCCCGACTCCGCCGCCCCCGTTGCCGACGAAAACCAGGTCATCACGGAGCGCCGCGCCAAGCTCGCCGCTATCCGCCAGCGCGGCGGCCCGGCCTTCCCGAACGACTTCCGGCGCGACGCGCATGCGGGCGAACTGCACACCGCCTACGACGCGGAGGATGGCGAGGCGCTCGCCGCGAAGAACATCGTGGTCGCGGTGGCCGGGCGCATGATGTTGAAGCGGGTCATGGGCAAGGCCTCGTTCGCCACCCTGCAGGACGGCAGCGGGCAGATCCAGCTGTTCATCAACGACCAGGGCATCGGCCCCGAGGCGCACGGCGAGTTCAAGCACTGGGACATGGGCGACATCCTCGGCGCGCGCGGCACGGTGTTCAAGACCAAGCGCGGCGAACTGTCGGTGAACGTGACCGAACTGCGCCTGTTGACCAAGGCATTGCGCCCCCTGCCGGAAAAATTCCACGGCTTGACCGACATGGAGGCGCGCTATCGCCAGCGCTACCTCGACCTCATCGTGAGCGAGCAGTCGCGCAACACCTTCGTGATCCGCTCGCAGGTGGTCACCGCCATCCGCGCCTTCATGGTCGGCAAGCAGTACCTCGAGGTCGAGACCCCGATGATGCACCCCATCCCGGGCGGCGCGGCGGCCAAGCCCTTCAAGACGCACCACAACGCGCTGGACATGGAGCTCTACCTGCGCATCGCGCCCGAGCTGTATCTCAAGCGGCTGTTGGTCGGCGGCTTCGAGCGGGTGTTCGAGATCAACCGCAATTTCCGCAACGAGGGCATCTCGACCCGGCACAACCCCGAGTTCACGATGATGGAGTTCTACGAGGCCTATCGCGACTACCGCTACCTCATGGACCTCACCGAGGACATGTTCCGCACCGTCGCCACCCAGGTGCTCGACCGGACCTGCTTCACCTACCAGGGCCGCGAGATCGATTTCGGCAAGCCGTTCGACCGCCTCACCATCACCGGCGCGGTCAGGAAGTATGCCCCGCAGTACACCGAAGAGCAGCTGCAGGACGCCGGCTTTCTCACCGGCTGGCTGGAAAAGCACGGCGCCCTGCCGCGGGCTAAGCCGGGGCTGGGCGCGCTGCAGCTGGCGTTTTTCGAGGAAACCGCCGAGGCGCAGTTGTGGGACCCGACCTTCATCATCGACTACCCCGCCGAGGTGTCGCCGCTGGCGCGGCGCAACGACGCCGATCCGGAGGCCACCGATCGCTTCGAGCTCTTCATCGCCGGGCGCGAGATTGCCAACGGCTTTTCCGAACTCAACGATCCGGAAGACCAGGAGGCGCGCTTCGACGCCCAGGTGGCGGCCAAGGAAGCCGGCGACGAGGAGGCCATGTTCAAGGACCGCGACTACATCCGGGCCCTCGAGCACGGCCTGCCGCCCGCCGCCGGCGAAGGGATCGGCATCGACCGGCTGGTGATGCTGCTGGCCGACGCGCCCTCGATCCGCGATGTGATCCTGTTTCCGCAGCTGCGGCGGGAAGACTGACGCGCGCGGGGATCTCCCTCTCCCCGATGAACCACCTCGCGCATTTCCTGCTGGCGCCGGCGGACGACGCCGGCCGTGCCGGCACGCTCCTGGGCGACTTCGTGCGCGGCAGCGACCTTTCGGCATGGCCGGCCGGGGTGGAGTTCGGCATACGCCTGCATCGACGCATCGACGCGTTCACCGACACGCATCCCGTCCTTAGCGAGGCGCGCGGCGCGTTGCCGGCACCCCTGCGGCGCTACGCCGGCATCCTGATGGATGTCTACTTCGATCACCTGCTGATCGCCCAGTGGGACGAGTGGCATACGCAACCCCTGGGCGATTTCGCCGACGAGGTGCATGGCGCCCTCGCGCGTTTGGCGCCCACCCTGCCCGCACCGGCCGATCGGGTGGCCAGTGGGATGGCTGCCCACAAGGGCTTGCTGGCCTGCGCCACCGACACCGGCATGACGCGCATCCTCGCGCGCATCGGCGGGCGCCTGTCGCGCCCGCTGGCACTCGAGGAGGCCCTGCCGTCCGTCATGGCCGCCCATGCGCCGCTCGAGGCGGCGTTCAGGCGCTTCTTCCCGGCGCTCAAGGCCCAGGCAGCCGCCTATCGCGCGGGTTCCACCCTGAGCACGCGGCCGTCGGAATTGTCGGTCAGCAGGTAGACCAGGCCATCGGGGCCGACGCGCACATCGCGCACCCGGTCGTTCAACCCCTGCAGCAGGCGTTCCTCGCGCACCACCCTGCCGCTTTCGAGTTGCAGACGCGCCAGGAGGCCGAACTTGAGCGAACCCACCAGCAGGCTGCCCTTCCAGCCGGGCATGGCGCCGGCGTCGTAGTAGGCCATGCCGGAGGGCGCGATCGACGGATCCCAGTAGTGCACCGGCTGCTCCATGCCGGCCTTGGCCGTGCCCTCACCGATGGACAGGCCCGAATAGTCGCGCCCGTAGGTGATGACCGGCCAGCCGTGGTTACGCCCGGCCTCCGGCTGGTTGATCTCGTCGCCGCCGCGCGCACCGTGCTCCACGGTCCACAGGGCGCCGCTGGCCGGATGCAGGATCGCGCCCTGGATGTTGCGATGGCCATAGGACCAGATCTCCGGCAGCGCCCCGGCACGGCCGATGAAAGGATTGTCAGGCGGTGCCCCGCCCTCCGGGCGGATGCGCACCACCTTGCCCAGATGGACGCCGAGGTCCTGGGCGCGTTCGCGCTGCCCGCGCTCGCCCAGGCCCACCCAGAGATTGCCGTCGCGCCCCTGCACGATGCGCGACCCGAAATGCAGGCCGCCGCGCACCTTGGGCATCTGGCGAAAGATGATCCGCACCTCCTCCAGGCTGCCGGCGCCGAGGCGGGCGCGCGCAACCGCCGTGCCGGCGCCGCCCTCGCCGGGCTCGGAAAAACTGAAGTAGATCACCCGGTTGACGGCGAAGTCGCGGTCCAGAACAACGTCGAGCAGCCCGCCCTGCCCTTGCGCGAATACCGCCGGCAGGTTGGCCAGCGGCGACCCCAGGGAACCGTCGCGCGCGACCACGCGCATGCGGCCCGGTCGTTCGGTGACGAGCAGGCGGCCGTCCGGCAGAAAGGCCAGCGCCCACGGATTTTCCAGCCCGCGCGCCACCGTGCTCACGCGCAGCATGCCATGCTCGCCGCGAAACTCCTGGGCCGGTGCCGCGACGGCGAGAACACCGGCACACAGGGCGGCGAGGCGGTGAAAAACGTTTCGAATGCGGTTCATGGTGCGGGCGCTCGCGTCTTGCCAACAAAGCGCCGAGGGTAACACCTCCTTACAAAGCACTGCGGGACGCGGGTCGGCGTCGCCGCCAGGCTGTGCGTTCGTAACCACAGGCATTCCGCCCGAAGGAGGAAAACCATGGACAACATCATTCGCACCACGCCGCGACTGCACCCGCTGTTGGCTGCCGCCGCCGTCTCGGTAATCGCCGTATGCGTGGCCGGCATCGGCGTCATGA
>CANGUJ010000449.1 GCA_947456845.1 Burkholderiales bacterium
TGCGCGCGCGTCGATGCGACCCGACGAATACAGCTCGCGGCAGGCGGCGCGGCGGATTTTTCCGCTCGAAGTCTTGAGTACCGTCTGCGGCGGGGCCAGGACCACTTCGTCGGGCGCTTCGCCCAGCACCGCCAGGGTCGCCGCGACGATCCGGGCGCGCAGCGCGTCCCGCGCGGCGGCGTCGGTGGCGCCGGTCAGCCGCGTTTCGGCCAGCACCACCAGGCGCTCGGTGCCGCTGGCGGGATCCGCGCTGCCGAACACCGCCACGCAACCGCGCCGCACGCCGGGAATTGCGCCCACGGCGTCCTCGAGCTCATGCGGGTAGATGTTGCGGCCGCCGCGGATGATGATGTCCTTGACGCGCCCGGTGAGATGGATTTCGCCGCCGGCCAGGTAGGCGCGGTCGCCGCTGTCGAGCCATTCGCCGTCCATCAATTTCTTCGTACCCGCCGGGTTGCGGTAGTAGCCCGCGGTGGCCGACGGGCCGCGAAACTCCAGCCGGCCCTCGATGCGTTCACCGACTTCCCGGCCGTCGGCATCGACGATGCGGACCTGGTGGCCGGGCATGACCACGCCGCAGGAGACGAATTGCAGCGCCGTTGCGTCATCCGCGGCGGCCGGCACGGCGCGGCCGCCGGCACTGAACGGCGCGCGCTGCACCCGGTCGATGCGCGGCCCGCGGCCCAGCGGTGGGCACAACAGGCCCACCGTGGATTCGGCCAGGCCGTAGACCGGCGTGAGCGCCGCCGGGTTGAATTTGTACGGCGCAAAGCGTTCGCCGAAGCGGCGCAGGGTGTCGGGCATCACCGGTTCCGCGCCGTTGGCGGCGATCCGCCAGGACGACAGGTCCAGGCCCCGGATCGACGCGTCCGCGATGCGCTTGACGCACAGTTCATAGGCGAAATTCGGCGCGGCCGAGACGGTGCCGCGGTAGCGGGCGATGGCCTGCAGCCAGCGCTCCGGACGCGCGAGGAACGCGAGCGGCGACATCACCACCAGCGGCGCGGCGAAGGCGAGGCTGGCCAGCCATGCGCAGATCAGCCCCATGTCGTGATACAGCGGCAGCCAGCTGACGAACACGTCGTCGGCCGACAGGCCGGTCATCTGCCCGATGCCGCGGATGTTGGCCAGCAGGTTGGCGTGGGTCAGCACCACGCCCTTGGGGTCGCCGGTGCTGCCCGAGGTGTACTGGATGAAGGCGATGTCGTCGCGACGGATCGCAACGGCCTGCGCTGCGCCGTCGCCGGCTTTCAGTTCAGGCACGGTCAAGACGCGGCGCAGGCCGGCCACGCGCGTTTCCAGCAGGCGCGCCACCCCGCGCGCTTCGGGCGCGGTGATGAGGAGTGCCGTTTCGGCATTGGAAAGAATCCCGGCATGGCGCCGCACGTGCTCCTCGATCTGCGATGCGCGAGCCGGCGGATAGATCGGCACCGGGATGCCGCCCGCGCGCAGAATGCCGAAAAAGGCGTAGAAGTAGTCTGGCGAGGTCGGCAGCATGATTGCCACCGATTGGCGCGGTGCCAGGCCAGCGCGTTGCAGGCCGGCCGCTACCTGGTCGGCCTCGCGCCGCAGTTGCGCATAGCTGATGCGGGCTTCGCCGCTTTCGTCGAGGTGGATGATCTGCACCCGTTCCGGGTGGGCGCGCACGTGCCAGTCGAGCACATCGACCAGCGTAGCCATATCCAACGGGGCCGCCTGCGCGGGTTTGGCCCAGCCGGCGGGCAGACCGGCCGGCGTTTCAACATGCAGGGCGGCCCGGGCAGTCGCGGGCACGTCCTTCAGCGCCGCAAGCAGGTCGCGCAGCGTCACCGCCTCGTCGATCGCCTGTTCCGGCAGATGGCCTGCATAGGCGCGTTCGATGCGTACTGCCAGTTCCACCCGTGAAAGGCTGTCGAGCCCCAGGTCGGCATCGAGCGTGCTGTCGAGCGCGACCGGGCGGCCGGCGCTGGCGCCAGGGTGCAAGTCGGCGAGAAACTGCCGGGTCAGCGCCAATGCATCGACGGCTTGAATGTCGGGCATCGGCGGCCGGACCTGCGGCATGCCACTGGCTCAAAACCGCAATCCGGCCGACACGCGGGTCTGGTCGTCGTTGCCGAAATTGAACTTGCGATCGCATGCAAGGCGCAAGAAGACGTTGCCGTAGTCATCGTTGACCGCGAGCGCCGCGCCCGATACTTCATCGGCATCGGCCGCGGGGCGGCCCCGCTTGCCCGAGAGGTCGACTGTCCAGCGCTCGCGCTCCGACGCAAAGTAGCGCCACACACGATGCACCACCTTCTGGCCCGGATGCCGGCGGTCGTCCTGCACGGCGAGCAAGGAGCGGTTGGATTTCGGAAGCAGGCGGGTGCCGATCCCGACCATGATTGAATCGTTGGGGTCGAAGGTGAGGTTGGAGTAGTCGCGCGCAGCATCGCCAGCGGATTGCGTAGCGCCGGGAAACTTGCTTGGCCGACCGGCATCCCGCCCGCGAGGTTACCGGTCGCGCGTGGCACTAGGTGATCCAGAACTCGAAAATCACCGCCGAGAACGCCGCCAGCAGGATCAGGATCGTCGCGGCGAATGCCCTGGAGGAGGCCATGTCACGCCGGCGGAAAAACATGTAGAGGTCGGCAAACATGTGGGCAGGCAGATTGACCAGCACATATTGCGCCACGTAAACGCCCCAGCACAAGGCCAGGGGCAGGCCGGCCAGCAGCAGCGGGGTGTCGCTGATGAAGGGGCGCGGCACGTTGATGGTCATCACCAACGCCATGATCACGTGATAGCCCCAGAAGACGCGCGCGATTGCCTTCAGGCGTTCGGGCGAAACGCGCTCGCGCAGCTGTTCGATTTTCAGGAAACGGTCGCTTGCGCGCAGCAGCGACTGCAGGCGCGAGTCCCAATCATCCCTGGCTTCCATGGCCGATGCTCCCTCCTTTGACCGGGTTTTTCCTATTCTGCATCAGACCGGCATTGCGTGCTTGCCGTTTCAAGCGAGGCACAGACAGCGTTAATGGCGCATAATTTCAACCCGTGCCAACCCACGGAACAAGCGACGTCCCATGAGCATGACGGCTGGATCGGAGATGGCCCCCGCGTCGACACTGTCTTCAACGCCCGATGTCCTTGAGGACGGGCGGCACGCGCCGGACCGGCGAGCGATACTGCGCGAGGAGATCCGCCAGGCGCGTGACATGCTCGAGCGCCTGCCCGCCGCCGAACAGCAGCGGCTGTACGCAGAATCGCGCGCCAGGAGCACCACGCTGTTTGCGCTGTTGCAACGCCTGCAGGACGATCCGGCGATGCGGCCGCTGGTGCATTCGGCGGTGGAGCGGACCCGGCTTGCGCCTGCGGATGCCGAACTCGCGCGCGCTTCCGGGCGGGCGTTCGCGGCGGCCTTTCGCGCCGGGGACACCGCCTTTCACAAGGCGGTGGAGTTCGTACTGCGCAGGCTGTGCGAGGAGTTTGGCGAGGCCAATGCGCGGCGCCTCAAATTGGCCGACCTGCAGCGCGGCTACCTCGCCGCGGCGGCGCGCGCCAAGGGCGGCGAGTTCGAAAGCGCTGCCAGGGTGATGAAGGTCGCCAGCGTCGGCGAATTGTGGAACTTCAGCATCGAGTCGCAGGCCGAA
>CANGUJ010000450.1 GCA_947456845.1 Burkholderiales bacterium
GCCGCCTCCATGCCGCTGTCGTTGACCATGGGAATCACCGGCGCGGTCATGATGCCGACCGGGATGCCGGCCGCGGCAAGCGCGCGTATGGTCTCGATGCGCCGGTAGGGCGCCGCCGCGCGCGGTTCGAGCAGGCGCGCGCACTCGGGGTCCAGCGTGGGCACCGAGATATAGACCTTGGCCAGCCCCCTGCCGGCCATGGCCGAGAGGATGTCGATGTCGCGCTCGACCAGGGCGGACTTGGTGATCAGCGCCACCGGCTGGTTGAAATCCGCGCACACCTCGATGAGGGCGCGCGTGATCTTCCACTCCCGCTCGGCGGGCTGGTAGGCGTCGGTATTGGTGCCGATGGCGAGGGTTTCGCAGACGTAGCCAGGACGGGCGAGCGCTGCCCGCAGCAGTTCGGCCGCGTTCGGCTTGGCGAAGATCCGCGTCTCGAAGTCCAGCCCGGGCGAAAGGCCCCAGTACGCGTAACTGGGGCGCGCATAGCAGTAGGCGCAGCCGTGCTCGCAACCGTAGTAGGGGTTGGCCGACTGGTTGAACGGCAGGTCGGGGGACCGGTTGCGTGAAATGATGGATTTGGCGCTCTGCGCCGTGACCGCGGTGCGGGGCGGCGGCGCATTCGCGCCCGCACCGGCCGTCTCCCTGGCGGACTGGTCCGGCACCGGCCAACCGTCGTCGACCTCTTCCCGGCTGAAGGCATCAAACCGCACCTGGGGCGACAGTTGTGCCCCGCGCCCCTTCAACGTCGGGCGGTGAAAGGCGACTCGCGTTTCCTCATCGGGCAACGTACCGCGCATGATCCTGCCACTCCGAAGTAATGTATAAACATACAGTACACCACTTCGCGCGTCTGGGCAATCACCCTGCGCTGGACGCGCGCCCTCAGGTCTGCGCGCCCCCCGGCGCCGCGGGGGCGGCGGTGGCCGGCCAGGGGCGTTCGGCGATGTCGAAGACGATGCCCTCGTATCCGCGGAACTTGTCGGGCCGCCGGTAATTGGCCTCGATCACCGGCTGCAACTCCATTTCGTCCACATACGGCACGCCGCCCTGCGCCTCGACGCGGTCGGCACAGGCATCGGTGTCGTCGGTGTAGACGCCGAAGTGGTGCAAACCCACATAGTCCATACCCTTGCCGAGCTGGTCGGTCTTGAACTTCAAGAGCGCGATGTTGATGTGGCCGTCGGTGAGGAAGTAGCCGCGCGCGCGCTCGTTGTCGAGCGCCTTGAGCACACGGAACTCGAAGGCCGTGGTGTAGAACTCGAGCGCCTTCTCGGGGTCCTGCGTGGCGATCGCCAGGTGGCCGATCTTTGCCATGGGATTCTCCTTGTGGTGATGGGGGTGCTTGATGTGGCGATGCTCCGCCGGTGTTATTCCGGCCGCACGCCCGCCGCGGCAAGAAGTTCACCCATGCGCACGGCCTCGCGTCGGATGAAGGCGTCGAATTCCTCGGGCGTGTTCGGCGCCACCTCGTTGCCCTGCTCGACCAGTTGCCGGTTGAGCGACGGTTCTTCGAGCATGCCGCGCAGCGCCCTGTTGAGCCGGTCGATGCGCTCGCGCGGCACCCCGGCCGGCGCGAACAGACCCAGCCAGGAATACAGCTCGAACCCCGGCAGGGTCTCGGCCATGGTGGGCACGTTGGGCAGGGCGGCCAGGCGCTTGCTGCTGCCCACGCCAAGGGGTTTCAGGGTGCCGGCACGAATCGCGCCGAGCGATGTGCCGGGCACGTCGAAATAGCCGGCGAGGCGCCCGCCCAGCAAGTCGGGCACGATCTGCGCGGTACCCTTGTAAGGCACATGCGCGATCTGCACCTTGCCCAGCGAGGTGAGCATGGCGAGCCCGAGGTGCGAGGACGAGCCGTTGCCGGCGGAGCCGAAATTGAGTCTGCCGGGCTCCGCGCGCGCCATCGCGAGCAGGTCCGCCACGCTGTTGGCCGGGCTCGACGCTGCCACCACCAGCATCATCGGCGTGGAGGCGATCAGGCCGACCGGCTGGAAGCCGCGCTCGATGTCGAACGCCAGGTTGCGGTACAGGAAGCGATTGACCACCTGGGTGGCGGTATTGCCGATCATCAGGGTATGGCCATCCGGCCGGGCCTGCGCCACGAACTGCATGGCGATGGTGCCGTTGGCCCCGGCGCGATTTTCCACCACCACCGACTGCTTCCACATCGGCTCCAGGCGCACCGCGACCAGGCGCGCCAGCACATCGGCGATGCCTCCCGCGGCATAGGGCACCACGATGCGGATCGGCGCGCTCGGATAATCCTGCGCCTGCGCGGCGGCCGCGCCCAGCAGCAGCAACGCCGACACGGCCTGCCGCAGGCATCGTCTGATCATCGTCTCCTCCTGAAAAGGCGGCGCGGCTCGCGCGCTGCGGTTTTTTACTACTTTATCGCCAATCGGGGAGAATATCGGGCGGCCCGCATTGCGGCCGGCGGTATTTTTCCGGACTTCCGATGGCAGACATCTTTCGCATAGGCAACTGCGCCGGCTTCTCCGGCGACCGGGTAGACGCGCCCGGCCCGGTGGTGGACACGCTGATCGAACAGGGCGGCCCTGCGGCGCTCTTCTTCGAAACCCTCGGCGAGCGCACCGTCGCGCTCGCCCAGCTGGAAAAGCGCCGCGACCCGACGCGCGGCTACGAACCGATGCTCGAGCGCCTGCTCGAGCCCATCCTGTTGCGCTGCGCCGCCCACGGCATTCCCATCATCGGCAACTTCGGCGCCGCCAACCCGCCCGGCGCCGCGCAAGTGATCGCCCGGCTTGCCAGACGCCTGGGCATGCCCGACCTGAAGATCGGCGTGGTCCACGGCGACGACGTGCGCGACCGGCTCGACATCGGGCGGCATGCGGTCTACGAGGCCGACACCGGGCTGGACATGGGCGGCGGCGAGGTGGTCTCGGCCAACGCCTACCTTTCGGCGCAGCCCATGGTCGAGGCGCTGCGCGCCGGCGCGCAGGTGGTGGTTACCGGCCGCACCGGCGACCCCTCGCTGGCACTCGCGCCGCTGATCCACCATTTCGGCTGGGCGGCCGACGATTGGGCCAGGCTGGCCATCGGCGCCACCGCCGGCCACCTGCTTGAATGCGGCGCGCAGATCACCGGCGGCTACTACTACGACCCCGGCTACAAGGACATCCCGGACCCGGCCAACATCGGCTTTCCGATCGCCGAGGTCCATGCCGACGGACGCCTGTTCATCACCAAGGCGCTGCGCACCGGTGGCCTGGTCAACGAGCAGGTGGTCAAGGAGCAGTTGCTCTACGAGATCCATGACCCCGGGCATTACATCACCCCGGACGTGACGCTCGATTTTTCCGGCGTGACCGTGCGCCAGGCCGGCCCCGACCGCGTGGAAGTCAGCGGCTTCCGCGGCGGGCCGGCGCCGCGGACGATCAAGGCCACCGTGTGCTTCGACGGCGGCTGGCTCGGGGAGGGCGAGATTTCCTATGCCGGGCCGAACTGCCTGGCGCGTGCGCGCGCCGCCGCCCGGGTGCTGCTGCAGCGCCTGGACATCCGCAAGCTCGATGTCGAAGCCCGCGTCGACCTGATCGGCGTGGCCAGCGTGCACGCGGGCGACGCCGGCGCGATGTGGCGCGAC
>CANGUJ010000451.1 GCA_947456845.1 Burkholderiales bacterium
AAGGAAGTCAAAATGAAGAAGTCCCTCCTCCTCGCAGCCGTGTTGGCTGCCACCCTGGCCGCTTGCGGTCAGGAAGCGCCGAAGCCCGCCGAAGCACCCAAGCCCGCCGAAGCACCTAAGGCTCCGGAACCCCCCAAGGCGGAGGCGCCCGCGCCTGCTGCCGCTCCGGCCGCCGAAGCTCCCAAGGCAGACGAGAAGAAGGACGCCGCCGCTCCCGCTGCAGCGCCTTCGCCTGACGCCGCCAAGCCCGCTGAAGCCCCCAAGGCTGAAGAGAAGAAGGACGCGAAGAAGTAATTTTTCCCGTCACGGAAAAACCGGGCCGCGCGCCCGGTTTTTTTTCGCCGGCGGCCTGCGGTAAGGCGCCTTGGCCGGTCGGCACGCGCGCACCGGCCCAAACGAGCGGCCGGCCACCGCGCTCCCCGGTCAGTCGATGCCTCTCCAGTCGAAGCCCAGTTCCTGGTCCGCAATGCCTACCCAGTCCTCGGCGCAGCCGAGCGCGCCGGCCAGCGCGGCGCGCGCCAGCGCGGGCGTGTTGTTCTGTCCGCTCAGGTGAGCCGCCACGACATGCTGCAACCCGCCGTGCATGACACGGGAGAGCAATGCGGCGGATGCCTGGTTGGCGAGATGCCCGTACTTCCCGCCCACCCGCGCCTTGAGCGAGGGCGGGTACGCGCCGCCCATCAGCATGGCGCTGTCATGATTGCATTCGAGCACGAGGGCATCGCAGGCCGACAGCATGGATTCCACATGGGGCGTGGAACTGCCCAGGTCGGTCAGGACGCCGAGCCGTCGCGCACCGTCGGAGAACACGTACTGTGCGGGCTCGCGCGCGTCATGCGGCACCGGAAACGGGTGCAGTTCCATGTCGCCGATGCGAAACGGCGCGTGGGCGTCGATCAGGTTGATCTCGATATCGAGCGCCGCCTTGATCATGCCCGCCCCGCCGATGCGCGACGCGACGAATGTGCCGTAGGTCATCCATACGGGGATATCGTGCTTGCGCGCCAACCGCTCGACGCCGCCGACATGGTCGCCGTGTTCATGGGTGACCACAATCGCTGCAAGACTGCCAGCCTCAAGGCCGAGGCGCGCAAGACGCCGCTCGCAATCGCGCAGGGCGAATCCGCAATCGAGCAGGACGCGGGTCGTCGAGCCGCCCTCGGACACCTCGACCACCAATGCGTTCCCCTCGCTGCCGGAACCCAGCGAGGCGAAGCGCATGCAGGTCAAGCGCCGTGCGCCGGGACGCCTGGCCGCCGCATCACTTGAGCTGCTCGTGCAGCAGGCCGAGGATGCGCTGGCCGGTCTGCGAGTCTTCCGGGGCGCCCGCCTTGGAGAGAATGGCCACGCGGGTGGTCGCGCTGCCATCGGTCACCTTGATCTGGTACTGCTCGGCGGGTACAGTCTTGTCCTGCGAGAACCAGTTGCCCATGCGCGCGAACAAGCCCTTGTCGTCCTTCTTCCTGGTCACATCCGTGTCGGCATAGCGCACGAAGTAAAGCCCGTTGGCGCGATCCCGATCCTCGACGGTAAAGCCGACCCGGTCGAGCGCAAGGCCGACCCGGCGCCAAGCACGATCGAAGGACTCCTCCAGTTCCACGATCGAGGCGCCGCCAGCCCGAACGATGCGCGCACGCTCAGCGGGTCGCGCGCCGGCCTCGATACTCTGTCTGGCCCGCGGTTCATCGGTGCCCAGGCGTACCATCAGGCGTCGCAGGAAATCGGCTTCCAGGTCGGGGTCGGCGGGGCGTGGCTGCCAGATGGTTTGGTCGCGGCCTTCGGTACGATAGATCTCGATCATGCCGCGATGGCTGACGTATATCTCGGTTTCGCCGGCGGCATTGCGTTCCAAACGCGTGCGAAAACGGTCGCGCTCGGGCGTCGAGTAGAGGCTGTCGAACACGCGCCCCACGGTGCTGCGCAGGAAATCTTGCCCGATCTTCGCACGATTCTCGGCCCAGTCGGTTTCCATGATGCCGGACTCGGGGCGCTCGATGTCGATGGTGAAGCCGAGTTCCTGCCAGAACTCCTTGATGTTCGGCCAGATCTGGTCGGGCGCGGCCTTGATCACCATCCAGCGCTGATTGCCGGCGCGCTCGATGCGTGCATTCGGCACCTCCGGCAGCACCCGGGCGTTGGCCGGGCGCGCGCTAGCGCCCTTCTGCGCAAGTTCGCTGGCGGTAACGGCCGCGCGGCGGTTGTCATCGCCGGGCACCGCGAAGCGTGTGTCGCGCGTCGGCGCGGTCAGGTCGGGCGGAACCTCGAGGCTGGGCGCCTCGATCCGCCCCTGGCTCTTGTAGTCGACCTTGTCACCCTTGAGCAGGTTGCCGGTCCAGCTGCAGCCGCCGATCAGCAGCGCGGCAGCCACGGGCGCGAGATGGCGCAGGCTCTTCATGGCGCGCGGCATACGCTTAGAGCGCACCGGCTTCACGCAGCGCCGATTCAACGGCGGCGTGGTGCGTTTCGGACAGGCCGGTCAGGGGCAGCCTGAGGTGATGCCCGCAGCGCCCCATGCGCGCCAGCCCCCACTTGACCGGAATCGGGTTGGCCTCGAGGAACAGGCGCTGGTGCAGCGGCAGCAGGCGGTCGTTCACCTCGCGCGCGGTGGCGAGGTCGCCCTTGCGCGCAGCCGCGATCATCTGGTGCATGAGCCTGGGCGCCACGTTGGCGGTGACCGAAATCGTGCCATCGCCTCCCAGCAGTGTGAAGGCCAGCGCGGTCCCGTCGCAACCGGACAGCATGGCGAAATCGGTCCGGCCGGCGCGCTTCAAGGCGCGCATCAGCACCGTGGCACGCTCGATGTCGTCGGTGGCATCCTTCAATCCCACGATACCGGGCACCTGCGCCAGGCGCAGCACGGTGTCGTTGCTCATGTCGGCCACGGTGCGGCCCGGCACGTTGTAGAGGATCATCGGCAGGTCGCATGCCTCGGCTTGTGTCCTGAAATGGCGGTACAGGCCCTCCTGGGTCGGCTTGTTGTAGTACGGCACCACCGACAGGCAGGCGTCGGCGCCGACCGACTTGGCGAATTTCATCAGGTCGACCGCCTCCGCGGTCGAGTTGGCGCCGGTTCCGGCGATCACCGGCACACGACGCGCCGCCTGCTCGACCGCGGTCCTGATGAGCAGGCGATGCTCGTCATGGTTGACCGTCGGCGACTCGCCGGTCGTCCCGACGATCACGATGCCGTCGGTCCCCTCGGCCACGTGCCAGTCAACCAGCCGCCTGAGCCCGGCGATGTCGAGCGAGCCGTCGTCGCTCATGGGAGTGACTATCGCCACGATACTGCCGGAAAACCTGGTCATGTGTAGCCTCGTGCGGAATTCGATACGCCAACCCACAATTCTACCCCAGCCCCCGGGGGCATCCGGCCGGCGGAAATCCCAATTGCGTTTCAAAATGCTAACCGGGCGGCCCGCCCGTTGCCGCACAGGCGCGCCCGGTGCCTTCGCGAAACACGCCCCTAGGAACGCGCGAGCGAAGACGTGAGCGGCGCAGGCGGCGCGCCGGGCAATGCGCGGCGCGCGCAAATGCGTTCGACCGCCGCCTGCCGCGGCAGTTCCACATGACCGCTTTCGAAGGCGACAACCTCCAGACCG
>CANGUJ010000452.1 GCA_947456845.1 Burkholderiales bacterium
ATCGTTCAACCTACTCTCTCGCAGCAGCTCACGGTGCTGCGCAACGAGAAACTGGTCAGTACTCGTCGCGAAGGCAAAAATATCTATTACAAGCTCACCGGTCCTAAAGCGCTGGCGTTGATCGAGGTCTTGTACGAGCAGTTTTGTGAATCTTCAAAAGGAGTCTGCAATGACGATTGATTGGGCGCATTTCACACCGTGGGCGTCTCTGCTTGGGGGCGTCGTGCTAGGGCTGGCCTCGGCCATCTTCATCTTGTTCAATGGCCGCATTCTGGGCATCAGCGGCATTCTGGGCGGCTTGATGTCACCCCGCTTGGGCGACATCGGCTGGCGTATTTCCTTCTTTCTGGGCATGGCGGCGGCGCCTACCGTGTTTGCCTGGTGGGCACCAGCAGGCTTTCTGTCGGCTCCACGTATCGACGCCGGCTACGGTCTTATCGTGATAGCGGGCCTCATGGTCGGACTGGGCACACGCTACGGCTCGGGCTGTACCAGCGGGCATGGCGTCTGCGGGCTCTCACGCCTGTCGCCGCGCTCCCTGGTGGCAACCCTGACCTTCATGGGTGCGGGTTTCGCAACAGTGTTTGCCGTGCGTCATCTGTTTTAACGCGAGGGAAGGATCATGCAAAAAATCACTGAATTTCTTGCCGGCCTGCTGTTTGGCATGGGTCTGTTGCTCTCTGGCATGTCTGACCCCGGAAAGGTTCTGGGCTTTCTAGACCTGTTTGGCACCTGGGATCCTTCGCTCGCGCTGGTGATGGGGGGCGCCATCCTCGTCGGAATTTTTGCCTTCACGGTGGCCAAGAAGCGGACCACCAATTTTCTGGGGGGTGCCTTGCACCTTCCCAAGGCAAACCAGATCGATCGCCGACTTGTCATCGGCGCATTGCTGTTCGGCGCCGGATGGGGACTGGCGGGCTTTTGCCCAGGACCGGGCTTGGTGTCGATGTTCTCTGGGCAACCCAAGGCCTTTGCTTTCGTACTGGCGATGGTGATTGGCATGCTCCTGTACGAGGCCGCAGACCGCTTCATTCACCAGCCTCGGGCCCGTCAGGCGGCTACCCGCTGATGCCCCCGGAAGGAACTCACATGGAAACCAAATTCTTGACACCTGTGCTGTCTGTTTCAGCACAAATATCGGTCGCTGAACTTGCCGACCTCGCTCAGGCTGGATTCAAGTCGATTATTTGCAACCGTCCGGATGGTGAGAGCGCTGGCCAGACCGGTTTTGACGAAATCGCAAAGGCGGCCGAGGCTCTGGGCCTGCAGGCACGCTACCTGCCAGCTGAGACCGGCAAGGTCACCGACGAGCAGGGCGCTGCCTTCGGGAAGCTGATGGACGAACTGCCCAAGCCAGTACTGGCCTACTGCCGCTCGGGCATGCGCTCCACCACCATGTGGGCTCTGGCCAGCGCTAGTAACTTACCTCTACCGGGCATCATCGAGGCAGCTGATCGCGCAGGGTATGACCTCAAGGGCCTGGTACGCCGCACCCTCAATGGTGGGAAAACGCCAGTAGAGGTGGCCGACGCTTCGCACGATGTGGTCATCATCGGTGGCGGTGCGGCGGGTATTGCTACCGCTGCCAGCCTGCTGGCGCGCAGCCCCAACCTGGACGTGGCCATCATCGACCCGGCAGACGTCCATTACTACTAGACGGGCTGGACCATGGTGGGTGCCGGAGTCTTCGATGCCGCGTTCACCGCCCGTACGATGGCATCGCTGTTGCCGAATGGCGTGCACTGGATCAAGGCGGCAGTCGCTGCCTTCGAGCCTGAGCATAACGCTGTCATCCTGGATGGCTGCCGCGTGGTGAGCTACCAGCAGCTCGTGGTCTGCCCTGGCCTCAAGCTCGACTGGCAGGGCATCGAAGGCCTGGCAGATACCCTGGGCCAATGCCGCGCAGTCCAAGGTGGCCACCAAAGGCAAGCACCGGTTCATCGACAAGGTCCACGTCCGCTACTTTCAGAAAGAGAAGCGGCACTGGGCATCGCTGGAGAACTTCAACTCCCAGCGCATCGCGATCGGCGAGACGTTCTACCGGGACAACGACCGCTTGCTGGAGGGCGGAATCTGGGCCGAAGTGACGCTGGTGCATAACGACATCGACGAAGACGACTATGCGTTCTCCATCGAGGATTTGCGTCCGATTCAGCTCACTCGGTTTGACTTCTCGCGCTACACCGAAGGCCGGGCTGCGTTCACCCGCGATGAGTGGCTGGCAGCGGTGCTGCGGTCGGTTGGCCTGGAGCCGACGAAGCTGTCGCAACGCGTGCAAATGCACTTCATCGCCCGCCTCGCAGCTCTGGTGGAGCCGAACTACAACTACATCGAGTTGGGGCCGCGTGGCACAGGCAAGTCCTACTTCTTCAGCGAGTTCGCTCCCTAACTGTGACGCATTGCCGCGCGGGGATCGTGGCTCACCGTGCATGGTTCGTCTGCCCGGGTTGCGACGGTCACCGCTCCGTGTTGTACCGGACGGGCGGGCCATGGGCCTGTGTGGCCTGTCTGAGACTTGCCTATCCGGTTGAGCATGAAAGTCCGATGCGGCGCGCCCTGCGGCGCTCAATGAACACGATAGCGCGCGCCGTTCGCGGCGGATTCGAGGATCCCGCGCGCCCTGGCGGGAAGATCGCTTGGCGACGCTGGCCGACGCACGCGCGGCGGGTTGCCATGGCGGAAGCTGCGGCGGAAGTGATCGGTCATCAGGCGGCGCGGCCATACGCAGCGATCCGTGCGGCCGACGGGCGTCGCAAACGGGGGAAGTCATGAACGATGGAATAGCAGCATTTCCGGGTATCGGATACGCTTACTCACAATGGCGCACGCCATCAAGGCGAGGAAATGCGAACGAAAGCCGCAGCGCCGTGCAGCCCTGGGCGCCCGCCGAAATATCCCGAAGAGGGCGGCGCGCAAAAAGGGTTTTTAATCAAGCTCACGCTATTGCAGGAAAAACGCGCGCTCGCGTACGGTCCGACCGTATCGGCTGGCGTTAACGCGATGCTGCGGAAATTCGGGGCGCACATCACGCCGGAAAGCCTGCGGGACGATGAGATACAGGCTGCCGTCACGCACCCGCCGGGGATCCGGACTACGGGGGCGAATGGAAATTCGATAGACCCCTGCCTTGCTGCCGCTGACGGGGCAGGGGATCCGGACTGACCCTCGGGCGCGAACGCGAAGGCCCCGCCCGTACCTATGGACGGATATGTGCGACAGCGTACACGTCGGAGTCCTCGCGAGGCCACCCGGCCTGCCGACGAATGCCCCGCCCCCTCACCCGCAAGCAAGCCCCCCTCCCCCCTCGCGCGCTCGCCAACGGCCAAGCCTGCACGCTCGCACGATTACCTTACCGAACGCGCGAAGCGCACCGCCCCACCAAGGGGGTGCATTTTCTTTTGGATGGGCTTTTGGTTGGGTGTAGATCCAGACAAAATAAAAGCGCTTCGAAATCAAGCGCTTGTATCCATATCTGGCGGAGAGGGTGGGATTCGAACCCACGGTAGGCTTACACCTACGCCTGATTTCGAGTCAGGTACATTCGACCACTCTGCCACCTCTCCGAGTTTCAA
>CANGUJ010000453.1 GCA_947456845.1 Burkholderiales bacterium
GGCGGCGGCCGGGGGCGTTGCTGGCGGGGCCGCGCCCTGCCCATGCGGCCTGGGCCTTCGTGCCGGCGGCAGAGCATCCGGCATCGGCCACCGCGATCCGGGCGACGCCGGGTCAGCACGCGCGCCTGCGAGATGCGCCAGGCGCCCATCGCCATGAACACCGCGATCACCAGCGGGAACTCCTCGGGCATCATCGACATGCCCAGGGCGATGCCGCCCAACATGGCTTCCAGCCACGAACCGCGCAACAGGCCATAAAGGAGCACGGCGGCGACACCGGCGACGCCGCCGAATATCGCGAAATCGCGCACCAGCCAGCTGATCTGGCGCTGCAGGTGCGGCTGTTCGACCTGGATGGTGGCCAGGGCGTGGCCGATCCTGCCCATCTCGGTGCGTGCGCCGGTGGCGTGGACAATGGCCATGCCGCCGCCGCGCGTCACCAGGGTGCCGGCAAAAATGAGGGGCAAGCCGTCGCCTCCGGGGGCTGCCTTGGGTGCGGGCGCGTCCGGTGCGGCCGCATCCGGTGAGGCCGTAACCTGCACTTCCTTGCGCACCGGAACCGACTCGCCGGTGAGCAAGGATTCGTCGACCAGCAGGTCATGACATTCCTGAAGTGTCGCATCGGCCGCCACCCGGTCGCCTTCGGAAAGTATCACCAGGTCACCACGCACCACCTCGCGCCCGGCGATCAGCACACGCTTGCCGTCGCGCAGCACCAGCGCGCGCGGGCTGGCGAGGTTGCGCAGGGCCGCCAATACGTTTTCGCTGCGCGATTCCTGCACGATGGTGATGCCCACCGACAGGCAGGCGAAGGCAAGCAGCAGGATGGCCTCGGTGCGGTTGCCCAGCAACAGGTACACCACCCCGCCGGCCATGAGCAGCGCGAACATCGGCTGGCGCACCACGTCGACGACGATGCGCAGGAAATTGCGCCGCTCCGGGGCGGGTAGTTCGTTGGGGCCTTCCGCCTTCAATCGTTCGGCGGCGGTGGCGGCATCGAGTCCGGCGGGAGGCGTGGGTGGGGGCATGCGACAGGCTTTTCCTTGAGGTTTGGCTGATGGCATCGTACGCCCGCGAGCGCATTTTGAACCCGGCGCGCACATCTTCATGTGCGCTGGCGAACCGACAGGCGGGCCCGCGGCCGCTAAAAGTGGCGGCTGGGTGACGTCCGGCTCGTGCGAACGCACGGCGCCACCGAAACATCCACCAATCCTGAAAGGATTCGATTCATGAAAAAAACACTGCTGATCGCAATGCTCGGCGCGGCCGGGCTTCTGGCCCATGCCGGCCCGGTTTGCGCGCAGGTGGCCGGATCGACCACGACCACGGGGATGGCGGTCGCCGCGGTCACCGAGGTCGCCATGGGCTGGAGCGCCAAGAAGGGCATCCTCGGCAAGACCGTCTACAACGATGCAGGCGAGAAGATCGGCAAGGTCGACGACATCATCATCACGCCTGAGAAGTACGTCTCCTATCTGATCATCGGGGCCGGCGGCTTCCTCGGCATGGGCAAGCACGATGTGGCGATTCCCATCGCGCAGATCCGTGAACAGGGCAGCCGGATTCTTCTGCCGGGCGGCACCAAGGCGGCGTTGAAGACGATGCCGGCATTCGTGTACGCCACCGACACCACGCGTCGAGACCAGTTCGTCGCGCGCGCCGAGCAGGACATCGCCAGGACCAGGGAGAAAATCATCGAATTCGAGAAAAAGGCCGGCGCCGCCACCGGCGAGGCCAAGGTGAAGATGGACCGCGAGATGGTGACCGTGCGCCAGGACATGAAGGCCGCCGAAGACAAGCTGGTGGAACTCAAGCGCGCCGGCGAGAAAAAATGGCGCGAGTTCGAAAGCGACGTCAGCAGGGCCATTGAACGGGTCCGGCTGTCGATCGAACAAGCCACCGCCTGAACCCGGCCGTCCGGGAAGGTGGGCGGCAGGGCTGCGCTAAGTGCGGCAGCGAACAGAGACGGGGCGCGACTTCGGGCATGGTGAGGGTCCGGCAGGTCGTCGGCACGGGCCCTGCGAGCGGGCCTGCCAGCCCAGGACGCCGGCTTTACACCACATGTTGAAGATGAAGAAAGAGCTCCATGTACGCATGCCAGCTTGAAGCCCGGGTGCCCTGTGCCCGCCCACCTGACGCGCAAACGCGTCGCTTGGCGGCGTGATGCCTGGCAACCTCGCCCGTCTCAATGCGGGTGCCTTGCAGAACGCGATCCTCACCAGCGCCAGCTTTTCGCTGATCGCCACCGATGAGACCGGCGTCATCCAGCTGTTCAACGTCGGCGCGGAGCGCACGCTCGGCTATGCGGCTGCCGAGGTGGTCAACCGCATCTCGCCCAGCGACATGCATGACCCCGAGGAGGTGGTGGCCCACGCGCGCGCGCTGAGCGTGGAACTGGGGACCGAGATCGCGCCCGGCTTCGAGTCGCTGGCTTGCAAAGCTTCGCGCGGCATCGAGGACATCTACGACGTCACGTACATCTGCAAGGACGGCAGCCGCTTTCCGGCCGTCGTGTCCATCACCGCCCTGCGCGACGACTATGAGGCCGTCATCGGCTACCTGCTGATCGGCACCGACAACTCGGTGCGCAAGCAGGCCGAGCGCGATCTCGTCGAGGCCGTGGCGGCGGCGCAACAGGCCAACCGGGCGAAGTCGGACTTTCTCTCCAGCATGAGCCATGAGCTGCGCACGCCGCTCAACGCCATTCTCGGCTTCGCGCAATTGATGGAGTCGGGCATGCCGGCGCCTACAGTTCCGCAGAGGCGCAATCTCGATCGCATTCTCAAGGCCGGCTGGTACCTGCTTGAGCTGATCAACGAGATCCTCGATCTGTCGCTGATCGAATCCGGCAAGGTGATCCTTTCGCGCGAGCCCGTGTCGCTGGCCGAGGTAATGCTGGAATGCCGCAACATGATCGAGCCGCAGGCAACCACCCGCGGCGTCACGATGAGCTTTCCGGTGTTTGACAAGCCCTGTTTCGTCACGGCCGACCGCACCCGCATCAAGCAGGTGCTGATCAACCTGCTGTTCAACGCGGTCAAGTACAACCGTCCCAATGGCAGCGTCGACGTGCGTTTCACCGTCGAGCCTGACAATGCGATCCGCATCCGGGTGTTCGACACCGGCGCAGGTCTGGCGCCGGCGCAACTGGCGCAACTGTTCCAGCCTTTCAACCGGCTCGGCAAGGAGGCCGGCGTCGAGGAAGGCACCGGAATCGGGCTAGTGGTGACCAAGCGGCTGGTGGAACTCATGGGCGGCAGCATCGGGGTGGAAAGCCGCGTCGGCCAAGGCAGTGAGTTCTGGATAGACATGAAGCTGGTCGAGGCGCCGCAGTACGCGCCCGCAGCGAGCGACGCCGGCCGGGCATCGCTGCGCCAGATCGTCACCGATGCGCCTGTGCGTACGTTGCTGTATGTGGAGGACAACCCGGCCAACCTTGAACTGGTGGAAGAACTCGTCGCGCGGCGGCCGGACCTGCAGCTCCTCTCGGCGCCCGACGCCGAAACCGGCCTCGCGCTCGTGCGCAGCCGAAACCCGGAAGTGATCCTCATGGAC
>CANGUJ010000454.1 GCA_947456845.1 Burkholderiales bacterium
CCGCCTCCCGACCTGGCCGAACTCACGCGCCATGCCGGCGCAATGGTGTGCGTGTCGCGCTACAACAGCGCCTACCTGCAGCGCGAGTTCGCCCTGCCGCCGGCAAAGCTCCGTCTGATTCGCTGCGGAATCTATTTCACGGACTTCGAAGCACCGGCGCGCCATCCGGAGCCGGATTGCCGTGTCCCGAAGCTTCTGTGCGTCGCCCGTCTGGAAGAAATAAAGGGCCATGCGTATCTGTTCGAGGCTGTGCGCAAGCTGCTGGATGACGGATATCGCCCGCTGCTCAGGCTGGCTGGCGAGGGCAGCCACCGCGAGTCGCTCGAGGCGCATGCAGCACGCCTCGGGCTTGCCGGGCATGTCGTGTTCCTGGGCGCGCAAACCGCGGCACAGGTCAAGGCGCTTTTTGCCTGGTGCGACCTGTCGGTCCTGCCCAGCATGAGCGAAAGCGTGGGGCTGGTCAACATGGAATGCTTGGCCAGCGGTCGGCTGATGATCGCCACCCGCGTGCTGGGCGTGCCGGAACTGGTACAGGACCGCATCACCGGGCTCCTATGCCCCCCGGGGGACCCGGATGCGCTCGCGGCAGCGGTCAAATGGGCGCTTCGCCATCCTGACGAGGCCACCGCCATGGTGCTGCGCGGCCAGGCGCTGGTCCGGTCCGAATTCGAACGCACCCGCTGCACGGCACAATTGATCGCGCTATGGAGCGACTGTGCCATGCGCCGCCAGGGCGCTTCCCAAACCGCCCCATGAAGCCGTTTCTAAGTTTCATCGTGCCGGCCTTCAATTCGGGGGCCTATCTCCGCGAGGCAGTGGAGTCGATTCGCTCGCAGGTAGCCGGCATCACCACCGCCGAGATCATCGTTGTTGACGACTGTTCCACCGATACCGCCACGCTGCGCGTCCTCGAAACGCTGGCCGGCGAGCCGGCCACACGCTGCCTGCGCCAGCCGCGCAATAGCGGCCCGGCGGCAACGCGCAACACCGGGCTGTTCGCGGCCTCTGGCGAATGGATCTGTTTTCTCGATTCCGACGACACCCTCGCGCCCGGTGCCATCGAAGCACGCCTTGCGGTTGTCGCGGCTGTGCCCGAAGCCGCTTGGATCATGGGAGACCTGTTGCGGGTAAACCGGCCTGGCCAGTTTGACAACGGCGATTTCCCCGCTTTCGTCGATTCAGGCGAGCCGGTGTTTCCCGGTGTGGTGTTGCATGAGCGCGCGGCGCCGGTCCTGCTGCGGTCGGCACGCACGCCATATGTCGGCACGGCGATGATCCGCCGCGAGCTGATCGGGCGCGCCGGCGGGTTCGAACCGGCCCTGCGCTATTCCGAAGACTGGCTTCTCTGGCTCACCCTGTCGATGAGCGCGCCCCTCTACTGGATGACCCTGCCCACGGTTCACGTGCGCCGCTACCATGCGTCGATGACCAAGGATCTCCTCGCCGGTGCGACGGCCGCGCCGCTGGCGCCGCGGATGGCACTGCGCAACCCGCTTTTCGCCGCCCTGCGCAAGCCGCTGCGCTGGCGCCTGTCGCAGGAATGGCGACGCTATTCCGAGGTGCACCGTGCCTACGGTCTGCGCTTGGCTGCAATTCATGGAGCATTGCAGTCAGTGCGCTGGACGCCTAACGATGTGCGCAGTTATCGTGCGCTGGCCACCGCGCTGACGGGTGCATATGGGGCGTCTTCGGCGCGCCGCGCCTGAGCTGCTGGGTTCCCGAGGGGTATCCTTCCCGACGTCCGCAGATGTCGCAAAGCGCCGGCTTGGGCGCGCTTTTTACTTGATTCACAAGCATTTTTCATGCTCGAATAAGCCTTGTCCCGCGTGCGGGCCTTGCCTTCGCCGACCTGAGGCCCGCGCAGGCTGGCAGCTCCGAAGAAATCATGGACTTCTCTGTCATCATTCCCACACGCAATCGGGCGCAGTTGGTCCGGCGCGCCATCGGCTCCGTACTGGAGCAAACCCATCCGTCGCTGGAAATCATTGTCGTCAACGATTGCTCGGATGCGGATGAGTCCGCAAGCCTTGCCGCGCAAGTCGCCAGCTTGAAGGGGGGGCTACGCGTCATCGATCTGGCGCCGCTCAGCCGCGGCCATGGTTCAAGTTACGCCTACAACCGCGGCGCAGAGGTCGCCTCCGGCACCTACATCTGCATGCTCGACGATGACGACCTCTGGTGCGATCCCGGCCACCTGGCGCGCGCCTGGGCATGCCTGTCGCGGTGCGAAGCCGAGGTGTATTTCGCCAACCAGACGGCGTTCCGCGACGGCGAGCAACTTCACAGGCCGATCTGGCTCGAGCCCGTCGAGGCGATCCTGCGGGCCCGCGGCGCACGCGCCGATGGCGACGCATACGCCGTCGAGGTTGCAGACCTCGTGCAATGCGGAAACTTCTGCCACTTCAACACCACTATTGTTAGCCGAGCGCTCTACCAGCGGGTGAAAGGAATGCACGAATTCATCCGCTACGAAAACGATCGGGATTTTTACCTGCGTGTCATCGACCAGGCGCGCGGCATGCTGTACTACCCGGGCACGGTCGCGCGCCACGAGGTTCCGGATGCGGCGCGCGCCGCAAACGCCTCCACCTCGCTGTCCTACCTGCAGAAGATGCTCTTTCGGAGCTATATCTACGACAAGGCACGCATTGGCAGCCGGCATCACTCTATCCGTACCCTGGCGACGCTGCACCAGGGCTACACGCTGCGCAGAATCGCCGAAGGGCTGCGCGCGGAGGGTCGTTCCAGCGCCGCCTACCGCTTCGCGACCGAGGCGCTGTGGACCAATTTCTCGTTCAAGTGGATGTTCTACTGCCTTTACCTCGGCGTCCGCGCCATCACCGGCAATGATGCGGATGTCGATGCAGCAGCGCCGAGCACGCGCGGCACCTCGTGAAAACCTGCCGCGCGCATTCGAACCATGATTGACTTCACGGTCGTGATTCCTTCGCGCAACCGCCCGGTCCTGCTGGCCGTGGCGGTCCGGTCGGTGCTGGAGCAGACCCATGCCTCGGTCGAGGTCGTGGTGGTCAACGACGGGTCCAATCCCGAGTATGGCGACGCCTATGCGACGATCGCCGCGCGCCCGCGGGTGCGCATGATCAACCTGCGCCCCACCGCCAACGGCCACGGCCCCAGCTTCGCGATCAACCGCGGCGCGGAGGCGGCAACCGGGCGCTACGTCTGCCTGCTCGATGACGACGACTACTGGACCGATCCGGAACACCTGGCGCGTGCGTGGCAGCACCTGTCGGCGAACGAAGGCTCGGCGGAGGTGTACTTCTCCAACCAGGTCGCTTACATGAACGACAAGCCGCTCGCCGCGCGGATCTGGCTGGAGCCGGTGGCGGATATCCTGCGCAAACGCGGCGCCACCGCGGAGGACGGCGTCTTCGCGCCCACCCTCCGGGACCTCATGCAGTGCGGGAACTTCTGCCACTTCAATACCACCATCGTCAGCCGCGACCTGTACTGGCGTTGTGGCGGCATGGACGAGTTCATCCGGTACGAAAACGACCGCGATTACTACCTGCGCGTCATCGACCAGGCCAACG
>CANGUJ010000455.1 GCA_947456845.1 Burkholderiales bacterium
ACGCCCCCGCGATGCTTCGGCTTGTCATCCTTGCCAACCACCTCCCACACCGTGGTAAGGGTATCCCCCGTCCGCACAGGCGCCAGGAAACGGCAGTTGTGTTCGAGGTAACCGACCGCCGTGCCGCGGAAGATCATGCCGGCAGGCGCCCCGATGATCGCGCTGGTGATCACCCCGTGGAGGATCCGGCCGCCGTGCCGCGAGGCGCCGGCGAAAGGCGCATCCACATGCAGCGGGTTGAAATCGCCGATCAAGGCCGCGCCGAGGCTCAGATGCGCGTCCGTGATGAGCACCGCTTCGCTGAACGTGTCCCCCACCGCCACACCGTCAAAGGTCTTGCCCTGCATCATGGCGCTCCCGTCAAGCCGACCGCGCCACTATAGCGCGGCGCCAGGCGCGATGGTGCGACAATGCAGGCGCGCCGGCGGCGCCGCGCGCGAGGTGTCCGAACCGCCCATTCCACCCGAGATCCGAACATGCCCGTCTATGCCATCGGCGACCGCACGCCGGCCTTCAAGTCACAGAAGCATTACATCGCACCGACTGCCAGCGTGATCGGCAGCGTCACCGTCGGCGACGACGTGTCCATCTGGTTCGGCGCCGTTGTGCGTTCGGACAACGAGGTCATCGAGCTCGGCGACGGCGTCAACGTCCAGGACGGCGCCGTGCTGCACGCGGACCCCGGCTTCCCCCTCAAGCTCGCCAGGGATGTCAGTGTCGGCCACCTCGCCATGCTGCACGGCTCCACCATCGGCGAGAACACGCTGGTGGGCATCAACGCGGTGATCCTCAACGGTTGCGTAATCGGCCGCAACTGCATCATCGGCGCCAATGCCCTGTTGCCCGAAGGCAGGATCATCCCCGACAACTCGCTCGTCGTCGGCTCGCCCGGCAAGGTGGTGCGGCAGTTGAGCGATGAGGACGCCGCGAATCTGCGGCGCATCGCCACCGGCTACGCGGCGCGCGGCGCGCAATACAGGAGCGAACTGAAACTGCTTGCGCCCTGACGGGCGCGAGCGGGCTCAGGCGCCCGCCGCGGCCGGCGCGCGGCCGAACAGGCCATAGCCGCGCATCATCAGCACATGCTCGTCGCGCTGGTTGTAGATGTCCCAGCGGGTGAGCACCAGGCCGCGATCCGGTTTGCTGGTCGGGCGCGCCTCCTCGATGGTGCGCTTGATGATCAGCGTGTCGCCCGGCCGCACCGGCTTGAGCCAACGGATCTCCTCCATGCCGGGCGACCCCATGCTCGCCGCGTCGAGCAGATAGGCGTCGCACATCACCCGCATCGCGATCGCGCAGGTCTGCCAGCCGCTGGCGATCAGGCCGCCATAGATGGATGAGCGCGCCAGCGCGGCATCGACGTGAAACGGCTGCGGGTCGTAACGGCGCGCAAACTCGATGATTTCGGCCTCGGTGATGGTGTGCCGGCCGATCTCCAGCGTCTCGCCGACCGGGAAATCCTCGAAATAGAACTTGATTGGCATGTAAGGTGTCAAGCCGCCAACGCCGCCCCGCCTGGCGCGTGGTTGCTTTGGTCATTGTTGCTTGGGTCGCGCCCGCCTTGCATGAGGGCGATCAGGCGAGCGTTGTCGGGATCGAGAGCGGCGTACATGGACGAAATCGCGCCAGGCGCGGCCGCGCATGATAGCCCAAGCCCGGGCCGGCCATGCGCGGGTTCGCGCCCCGCACCGCGGGTGCGGGAACGAGGGTCAGTTGATTTGGGACTTGTCGGCCACCGGGAAAGGCAGATGCGCGACCTCGATCCCTTCATCGGCCAGCGCGCGCGCCTCGTCGCGCGAGGCCACGCCGCGAATCGGGCGCGCGGGCACCTCGTTGTAGTGGATGCGGCGCGCTTCCTCGGGGAACCGCTGCCCGACATCCTCGGTCGACTCGATCACCTTACGCAGCAGCGCGAAGAGTTGCGCCTGGTCCGGCCCGACCATGGCAACCTCCTTGCGCTCCTGAGAAGCCTCCTTGTCGGCGGCGGCCGACAGGTTCAGGCGCGGCGCGGAGAGTTGCTTGCGGACTTCGCCCGAACCGCAGACCGGACAGGTCAGAAACCCGCGCCGGCCCTGCTCGGAGAAATCCTCGGCCGAGGCGAACCAGCCCTCGAACCTGTGTTCCGCATCGCATGCAAGGTTGAAGACGATCAATTCAAAGCCCCGAAAAAGTCGTTTCCTGGTGCCCGGGACGGGAATCGAACCCGTACGGCGGTTGCCCGCCGAGGAATTTTAAGTCCCTTGTGTCTACCAATTTCACCACCCAGGCGGAACCCTTTGATTGTAGCGCGCCGGCCGGCGCAACCCTCCACAATCGCGCCCGACACGCATGCAAGAGCGATGCCGGGACGCGCAGGGCGGGAAATCACGCCAGCTACGCGGTTCTAGCGCGCCGTGCGGTAATCCCGCTGCGGCGCTGCGGAACATGGCTCGTTCCCGGCACAGGCGCGGCCGGATGGCCGACTGCGGCGCGGGCTCGGCCAATTGGGCGGATTGCCGTAGACTAGCACTATAGGGAGGATGCCTTGGTGCTGCCCGTCCTGCCGTGTACCACAGGCTGATACCCCACCTGCTCTATCGCTGCTCGGATCCCAACCCACCTGATTCCCGCCTGGCCCGCCATGAACCCGCGCCCGCATGACAGGACTTCCGGATTGCACCACTTCCCGTGCTTGCGGTGGGCCGTCATGTGCGTCTGGGCCTGCATGCTCGCCACCGGTCCGGCGGCTGCGGAAACGGAGTACCGGCTCAAGCGCAGCGACGATGATCTGCGCCTACCGCGCCCGGCGCTCGAGCCGTACCAAGTGCGGGCGGCCGAGTACCGCCTCGCCGCACCGCTCGACGCCATCCCGGCACCTGCCGGCAGCGTCGCCGCGCCCGCCGACGACGTGCCCGAAAAGCCCTTCGCGCGCGAAGTGCTGCAGGCCGCCACCGAGGCCGGCGTGGAGCCCGGACTGGTGCATGCGCTCATCGAAGTGGAATCAGCCTATCGGCCGGGCGCCGTGTCACCGAAGGGAGCCGTCGGCCTCATGCAACTGCTGCCCGAGACTGCGCAACGCTACGGGGTGACCAACCTGACCAACGTACCCGAGAACCTGCGCGCCGGTACCCGCCACCTGCGCAGCCTGCTCGACCTCTTCGGCGAGCGCCTCGACCTGGTACTGGCGGCCTACAACGCCGGCGAAGGCGCCGTCCGCAAGTACAACAACAACATTCCGCCCTACCGGGAAACCCGCAACTATGTACCCGCGGTGCTCAAGCGCTATAGAGTGCCGGTCAAGCCGCAGCCGACCCCGGTGACCCCGGCGCCGCCGGCTGCGAAAGAGTACCTTCCCGGCACGCGCCTGGACCCGCTGGCACTGCGTCACCTGCCCTGAACGACGCTTATCGCCCGAGCCGCGTGCAGCAATGCCTTCGCCGTGCTCGCAAGGTGCGGATGAAGTTGGATGCAAACCCGGCGCGAATGCCCGGATGCGCTTGACATCTGCCCCCCGGAAACCCAAAAAAGCGCCTTGCGGCGCTTTTTTGGGTTTCCGAAGGTAGCCTCAGGCGCC
>CANGUJ010000456.1 GCA_947456845.1 Burkholderiales bacterium
CAGTTGAAAAACCGGTTCTGCGCGTAGAACGGCAGTTTCTCGGCCACCAGTTGCGGAAACAGTTGCGAGCCGATGTCGTAGGTGCGCCCGGGCGGTACGCGCTCCAGGACCTCGGGCTCGAAAATGTAGATGCCGGTCGACGCCAGGGTCGAGCGCGCTTCCTCCGGGCGGGGTTTTTCCTGGAAGGAATCGATGCGGCCGTTCTCCCCGGCCACCACGATGCCGTAGTTCGAGACCTGGTCGCGCGGCACATCGAGCGTCACCACGCTGGCCACGGCGCCCTTGCTCCGATGCTCATGCAGCGCCGCGCCGATATCCAGGTCGATCAGCGCGTCGCCGCACAGCACCAGCGTGGTTTCATCGAAGAAACCGCTGAAATCCTGGATGCGCCGCATCCCGCCGGCCGATCCCATCGGGCGTGGCAGCACGTCGCCATGGTCGCGCACACCCTCGTAGGAATAGCCGATCTGCACGCCCCAGCGGTGGCCGTCGCCGAAATACTCTTCGATGCGGCGGTGGTGGTAGGCCACATTGACCATGATCTCCCTGATCCCGTAGCGGGCCAGGTGCTCGATCAGGTACTCCATGACGGGCTTGCCGAGGATGGGCACCATGGGTTTGGGCAGGTCGCGGGTGAGCGGGCGCACCCGGGTGCCCTGCCCCGCGGCGAGGATCATTCCTTTGGCCATGTTTGTTCCGACTCCTCAACAGCTTGTTGTCTCAAATAGCGGTGATGTCCTCAACCGCCGAAACCCTGCGGGTTGGCCGATTGCCAGCGCCAGCCGTCCTCGCACATCGCCTGCAGTCCGCGCTCGGCCTTCCAGCCCAGCAACTGCAGCGCCCGCGCGGGATCGGCATAGCACGAGGCGATGTCGCCCGCGCGCCGGGCCGCCACCTGGTAAGGCACCGGCCGGCCGCTTGCCGCCTCGAAGGCGCGCACCATCTCCAGCACACTGTAGCCGGTGCCGGTGCCGAGGTTGACGGCCAGGCATTCCGCATGCTGCTGCAGGCGCTCGAGGGCCTTGAGGTGGCCGCGCGCCAAGTCCACCACATGAATATAGTCGCGCACGCCGGTGCCATCGGGCGTCGGGTAGTCGTTGCCCCATACGTTGAGGAACTCGCGCTTGCCGACCGCCACCTGCGCCACGAAGGGCATGAGGTTGTTCGGCATGCCGCGCGGGTCTTCGCCGATCAGCCCGCTGGCATGCGCGCCCACCGGATTGAAGTAGCGCAGCAGGCTGATACGCCAGGACGCATCGCTGCGGTGCAGGTCGCGCAGGATTTCCTCGATCATCAGCTTGCTGCGCCCATAGGGGTTGGTCGCCGAGAGCGGATGGTCCTCGGTCAGCGGCAGACGCTGCGGGTCGCCGTACACGGTCGCCGAGGAACTGAACACCAGCGTCTTGACCGCCGCATCGCGCATGGCCTCGAGCAGGCGCAGCGTGCCGACCACGTTGTTGTCGTAGTACGCCAGCGGCTGCTCGACCGACTCGCCGACCGCCTTCAGGCCGGCGAAATGAATCACGGCCACGGCACCGCTGGCGGCCAGCGCGCGCCTGAGGGCGGCACCGTCGCGGATGTCGCCCTGCACCACCTGCGGCGTCTTGCCGGTGATCCGCGCCACCCGGCGCAGGGATTCCGGGCTGCTGTTGCAGAAATTGTCGAACACCGTCACCGCATGCCCGGCATCGAGCAACTCCACGCAGGTGTGGGAGCCGATATAGCCGGCGCCACCCGTTACAAGAATCATCGCCATGTCTGTTCAGTCCGCATCAGGGTGTGGGCAAGCGTCGATTGCACCAGGGGCGCCGCCGGGCGTAGGTCCCGCGTAGCCGGCGCCATCAGTCGAACAGTTCCGCCGAGCCGAACGCCACGCCCTGGGCATCCTTGGCCGACAAGCGCGGCGCCTGCCCGTGCAGGGGCCAATCGATCGCCAGGGTCGCATCGTTCCAGGCGATGCAGCGTTCATGGTCCGGCGCCCAGTAATCGTCGGTCTTGTAGAGGAACTCGGCCGATTCCGACAGCACCAGGAAGCCATGGGCGAACCCGCGCGGAATCCACAACTGCGCCTTGTTATCGGCCGACAGGACCTGGCCCACCCATTTCCCGAACGTCGGCGAGCGCCTGCGCAAATCCACCGCCACATCGAAGACCTCGCCTGCCACCACCCGCACCAGCTTGCCCTGCGGCCGGCCGATCTGGTAGTGCAGGCCGCGCAGCACGCCCCGGGCGGATTTCGAGTGGTTGTCCTGCACGAAATCCCCGGCCAGGCCCGAGGCCTGGCGGAATTCCCGCTGGTTGAAGCTTTCGAAGAAAAAGCCGCGCGCGTCGCCGAACACCCGCGGTTCGATCAGCAGCAGGTCCGCAATTGCCGTAGATGTGATTCTCAATTGCCCGCCTCCTTCTCGTGCAGCAGCCCCATCAGATAATGGCCGTAGCCCGACTTGGCCAGCGGCGCGGCCAGCGCCCGGAGTTCGGCATCGCCGATCCAGCCGTTGCGCCACGCGATCTCCTCGGGCGAGGCGACCTTCAGGCCCTGGCGCCGCTCGATGGTCTGGATGAACTGGCTGGCCTCGAGCATGGATTCATGCGTGCCGGTGTCGAGCCACGCGAATCCGCGGCTCATGGTTTCGACATCGAGATCGCCGCGCTCGAGGTACAGGCGGTTCAGGTCGGTGATTTCCAGTTCGCCGCGCGCCGACGGCCTGATCGACCTGGCCAGCGCGACCACGTCGCGGTCATAGAAATACAGCCCGGTCACGGCGTAGCGCGATTTGGGCATGGCGGGTTTTTCCTCCAGGCTCACGGCCCGCCCCGCGCGGTCGAACTCGACCACGCCATAGCGTTCCGGGTCCTGCACCGCATAAGCGAACACCGTCGCGCCGCTGGCGCGCGCGTCGGCGCGTGCCAGCAGGCTCGCCAGGTCATGCCCGTAGAAGATGTTGTCCCCCAGCACCAGGGCGGATGCGGATTCGCCGATGAAGTCCGCGCCGATCAGGAAGGCCTGCGCCAGGCCGTCCGGCGCAGGCTGCACCGCGTAGCTGAAGCAAAGCCCCCATTGCCCGCCGTCGCCCAGGAGCTGCTCGAAGCGCGGCGTGTCCTGGGGTGTGGAGATGATGAGGATGTCGCGTATTCCCGCCAGCATCAGGGTGCTGAGCGGGTAGTAGATCATCGGCTTGTCGAAGATCGGCAGGAGCTGCTTGGAAACCACCTGGGTGGCCGGATACAGGCGTGTGCCGGAACCGCCGGCCAGGATGATGCCCTTGCGTGTGCTGGTGTGCATGGCGCTCTTTTCGGGTTGGTACGCTGTGCCGATGGCCGGGCGGAGCCCTAGGCGACGGTCTCGTCGATCATGCGGTCGACCTGGAGGCGCCAATCCGGCAGCGCCAGGCCGAAGGCCTCGCGAAACCGGCGCGTATCCAGGCGCGAATTCAGCGGCCGGCGTGCCGGGGTCGGATAGTCGGCGGTGCGGATCGCCCGCACCGCCTCCGGCCCGGCCTTGAGGCTCGCCCCGCGCGCCGCCGCCCGCGCGATCAC
>CANGUJ010000457.1 GCA_947456845.1 Burkholderiales bacterium
ACCTGACCTTCCTGTCCTGGCGGAACTTGAGTACCGCCGACACGTTGCCCACGAACAGGTCGACCCGTCCGGCCATCAGGTCGACCAGCGCAGGGCCTTCGCCCTTGTACGGCACATGGATCAGTTCGACGCCCCCCATGCTGGCGAGCATCTGGCCGGAGAGGTGGGAGGTCGAGCCGTTGCCCTGCGAGGCATAGGACACCCTGCCGGGATTGGCCTTGGCGTAGGCCAGCAGTTCCCTGACCGAAGAGGCGGGCAGGTCCACGCGCGTCGCGATGACGTTGGGGATCTGCGCCAACAGCGTGACGGGTACGAAGCGCGCGGCGTCGAAGGGCAGCTTCTTGTACAGGCTCTGGTTGATGGCCAGCGGTCCGGGCGGGCTCACCAGCAGCGTATGGCCATCCGGCTCGGCAGCATAGGCCGCCTGCGCGCCGATGTTGCCGCCGGCACCGACCCGGTTGTCGATGGTGACCGGCTGGTTCCATTTCTCCGCGAGCTTCTGGCCGACGATGCGCCCGAGGATGTCGGCGGTGCCGCCCGCGGGGAAGTTCACGACGAGCCGGATCGGGGCCCTGGGGTAGTCAGGCGCGGTGTCGGCGGCCACGGCGATGCCGACGCCGCCCAGCATGACCGCCAGCAGACCGAATGAGGTCAAGGTTCTTGGCATTTGCACTCCTGTTGCTGCAGTCTCAGTCCAGCTTCGCACCCGCGTCCCGGATGATCTTGCGCCACTTCACCAGTTCGGACTGCACGTAGCTGCCGAACTCCTCGGGGCTCTGCGGACGTGTCATGTCGACGCCCTGCTCCTCGGCGCGGGCCTTCACATCGGGCTCGCGCATGATGCGGGTCAGTTCATTGTTGAGTTTGGCGACGATGGCGCGCGGCGTCGCGGCCGGTACCCAGAAGCCGAACCAGCCGATCACCTCGTAGGCGGGCAAACCGGATTCGATCATGGTCGGCACGCCGGGCAGGCTGGCGACGCGTTCGCCGCCCGTCACCGCGAGCGCGCGCAGCTTGCCGGCGCGGATGTGCGGCTGCATGGCGATGATGTTGTCGAACATGAAGGTGACGCGGCCGGCCAGCAGGTCGGTGAGTCCCGGCGCGTTGGCCTTGTAGGGCACATGCGTCATGTCCACGCCGGCCATCTGGGTGAACAGGGCGCCGCACAGGTGACTGGTGGTGCCGTTGCCGGAGGAGGCGTAATCGTATTTCTTCGGGTTCGCGCGCGCCAGCGAGATCAGCTCGCCGATCGTGCCGGCAGGCACCCCGGGGTGCACCGTCATCACGAAAGGGGTGATGCCCGCGCGTGCGACCGCAGCGAAATCCTTCACCGGGTCGTAGGCGAGCTTCGCGTATAGCCCGGGCGAGATCGCGTGGGTGCTGATGCTGCCGAGCAGTAGCGTGTAGCCGTCCGCCGGCGCGCGCGCCACCGTGGCCGAGCCGATGGTGCCGCCCGCGCCGGCGCGGTTGTCCACCGTCACCGGCACTTTCCATGCGTCGGAGAGCTTTTGCGCGAACATGCGGCCCATCACGTCGGTGCCGCCGCCCGCCGCAAAGGGCACGATGATCCTAATGGGCTGGTCGGGATAGTCGGCCAGGGCGACGGGCGCGGCACACGCCGTCAGCAGTGCGGCGAGAAGCGTATTTTTCATCGCGTGCGGTGTCCTTGCGCGGCGCGCCTATTTTTTCCGCAGACCCGCCGCCTCGATCACCGGCGACCAGATGCGGATGTCCTCGCGGATGCGCTCGGCCAGCTCGGCCGGCGTGGAGGTCACGGCGTCGAGCCCACCCTGCTGCTGGAAGGCCCTGAATTCCGGCGCCTGCAGCGCGCGCGCGAGCGCGGCATTGAGTTTCTGGCTGATGGCGGGCGGCAGGTTGGGCGGCGCGAACAGGGCGAACCAGCCGGTGACCTTGTAGCCGGGAATCGTCTCGGCCACGGTGGGCACATCGGGCATGGCCGGGTTGCGCTTCGCGCCGGTGGTGGCGATGGCGCGCACCTTGCCACCCTTGATCAGCGGCGCCGCGGTGGACACCACATCGAACATCATGCTGGCGTGGCCGCCCATCACGTCGGCCTGGGCCGGCGCGGTGCCCTTGTACGGCACATGCAGCATGGGGACGCCGGCCATCTTTTTCAGCAGTTCCCCGGACAGGTGGTTGCTTGCGCCGTTGCCCGATGATGCGTAGGTGATCGCCGCGGGATTGGCTCTGGCATAGGCGACCAGTTCTGCAACGGTCTTCACCGGCAGGGCGGGATGCACCACCAGCACGTTCTCGTACTCGGAGGCGAGCGACAGGGGCGTGAAGTCCTTGAACGGGTCGTAGCTCACCCCGGCTTCAGTGAGCGGGGCGATCACCAGCATGCCCGAGGCCGCGAGGGCGATGGTGCCGCCATCCGGCTCGCTGCGCGAGAGCCGGGTCAGACCGACGATGCCGAATGCGCCCGCGACGTTCTCGACCACCACGTTCTGCCTGAGCTCGCGGGCGAGGTGGATGGCGATCTGCCGGCCTACCGCATCCACCGGGCCACCGGCCGGCAGGGGTACGATCAGCTTGACCGGTTTGTCCGCGCCGGCCTGGGCTGCGGCGGGTGAGGGCAGTACGGCCGCGATAGCCAGCGCCAGGGTGGCGGCAATGACGATGCGACGATGTTTCATGGTGGCCTTTCTCAATGAGCGCATCATCGCGCCGTACACCAGGATCCTGAACAAAGCCACGGCCCGCGAGGGCACTGCGTGGGCGCGAGTATAGGGGAGGCCGGCGCGCGTACGGACCACTGAGCGGGTGCGCGGTGCCGCTCGTGTTGCGCATGCGCGCCGCGTCTGTGGGCCGCGCCTTGCTGCGTCACGTTTTCTTGCGCCGGCAAACCTGCTACGCTTCAAGCCAGTTCCGCACAGCGCCGGACCGCAACCACCGGGCACGACCGGATGGAATCGGCCCCCGATGCGCGGGGCGGCAGGGCACGATTCTCATTCAAACCAAAGGAGACGAAGTGATGGCTAAGTCACGTACCGGGGCAATTTCCCGGCGCAAGTTCGTAGCAGCGGCGATGGCGTTGCCGGCGGCATACCCGCTCGGCGTTTCGGCGCAGGGCGCGCCGATCAAGATCGGCCTGTCTATCGCGCAGACCGGACCGCTTGGAGCGGGCGGCAAGGCAGGCCTGATCGGCCTGCAGATGTGGCGCGACGACGTCAATGCCAAGGGTGGACTGCTCGGACGCAAGGTCGAAATGATCATCTACGACGACCAGTCAAACCCGTCCAACACGCCGGCGATCTACACCAAGCTGCTTGATATCGACAAGGTTGACCTGCTGATCGCGCCGTATGGCACCAACCTCACCGCGCCGATCATGCCACTCGTCAAGCAGCGCCAGCTGCTGCTGATGGGCAACTATTCATTCGAAGTCAACGACCGGCCGCAGCATGACATGTGGTTCAACAACGCACCCTTCCCGGACTCGGTCGCCATGTCCACCGGCTACTTTGAACTTGGCCGCAAGCTTGGCGCCAAGACGGTGGCCTTCCTCGC
>CANGUJ010000458.1 GCA_947456845.1 Burkholderiales bacterium
AGGCTGCGACTTTCGCACTCGCCCTGCTGCCGGTGTCGCTTTCTGCCACAGCGCAGAGCTATCCGGCCAAACCGATCCGCCTCATCGTGCCGCTCGGCGCCGGCGGTGCCAGCGACATCGTCGCCCGTGTGGTGGCCGAAAAGCTCGGGGAACGCCTGGGTCAGGCGGTGGTGGTGGACAATCGTCCCGGCGCGGAGGGCGTGATCGGCATGGAGGCGGCGGCCAAGGCCGCGCCGGACGGGTACACGCTGGTGCTGGGCTCGAGCACGACACTGGCGGCGAATTTCAGCCTGAAGAACAAGTTGCCGTTTCATCCCGTCAACGACTTCGTGCCGGTGGCTACCGCCCTCAAGAACGCGTTCAATATCCTGGTCATCCATCCCGGCGTTCCGGCGCAGAACCTGAGGGAGTTCATCGCGCTGGCCAAGGCCAGGCCCGGGGAAATGTTCTACGGGACCGGCACCAGCGGCTCGAAGATCTGCGTCGAGATGTTCAAGGCCATGGCCGGCATCAAGCTGACCATGGTCAACTACAAGAGTTCGGCACCGGCCCTGAACGACCTGATGGGCGGGCAGGTGCAGCTGGTATGCGAACCGGTCGGCACTTCCATCCAGGCGATCAATGCCGGCAAGCTGCGAGCGCTCGGCACCACCAGTCCGAGCCGCGTGGCGGGCGCGCCGAATGTGCCGACGGTGGCCGAGGCCGGCCTGCCGGGGTTCGAGTATTCGGCCTGGGTGGCGATGTTCGCGCCGGCGGGCACTCCCAAGGCCGTGACCGACAAGCTCGGCGGCGAACTGGCCATCGTGCTGCGCCAGCCCGAGACGGTCGCGCGGATAGAGAGCGTCGGTTTCGAGCCGATGATCGGCGGGCCCGATGTGTTGGCCGAATTGCTCAGAAACGAGATCGCGCGCGCGGCCAAGGTCGTCAGGGACGCCGGCATCAAGCCGGACTGAACGGTCGGGCCGGTCAAGCCGGCCTGAACGATCGGGCCGGTCAAGCCGGCCCGGGGCCGGCCCAAGCCGGCGTGGTCGCCGCGATGATCGGCTGCACTGATGCCAGCGTGTCGAGCGCCCGCGCGAGTTCGACCAGCCTGTCGAAGGCCGGCTTGCCGCCCGGATAGCCGGGCAGGCAGGCCTGCAGGTTCTCCACCAGCGTATCGAAATCCCAGGCCATACGGTCATAGGGGTACTCGCCGCGATGCCGCGTACCGTCCTGCATGGTCACGACGATGGCCGGCGAGAACATCGGGCGGTCCTCCTCCGGCACCAGGGTGATGTGCCGCTCCATGAAGGCCAGCACCCGCTGATCGGCTTCGAGATCCTGCCCGGTCGGGCCGAAGGTGCGCCCGCCGACCACGGGGTAACCGCCGTTGACGGCGGCATGCGCGGCGAAATACTTGGTTTCGCCGATGCGCGCTTTCTGCCAGTCCGCAAAGCGCGGAAACGCCGGGCTGGGGTAGAGCGTCTCGAGCCAGTTCATGTGGATGGCCACGTCGCGGATCTTGTCGGCATCGAGCGTGTGCGCGGCCTTCATTTCCGCCATCAGGTTGATCACCGCCTGGTTGTAGCCGGCGCACGGATACATGCGGAACATCGCGGTCAGGTGCTTGTATTCCTGCCCGAGGCCCGCGGTGATGGAAGCGGGGTCGAACTGCAGCGGGCCGGTGAAGGCATACGTGAGCTTGCCGCTGTGGCTGCCGGTAAACGCGTTGTAGAAGCCGGCGTCTCCTTCGATGGAGAATTCAGAACCCTTCACATGCCCGGCGCGCGCCATCAGCCCGGCGAAGACGCCGTTGCGCGCAGCGTGCGGTTCGTGAATGGCCAGTTCGTTGCCGCCGCTGCGCTGCCCTTCGTTCAGGCCCGATGCGAAGTTGGCCGCCAGCGCGATGGTGGCAACCAGGCCGTTTTCGTCCAGGCCCATCAGTTTGCCGGTGACCATGGCTGCGCCCATGGTCGAGAAGATCGGGCTGGGCCTGAAACCCCGCGCGGCGGTGCTGGGGATGAACTTGTCGCACAAGCGGCACGAGAACTCATAGCCCGCGGCCAGCGCGGTGATGATCGCGCGGCCGTCGCGCCCTTCGAGTTCGGCATTGACCAGCGCCGCAGGCACCAGCACCGGGCCGGGATGGGTGAGCATGCGGTACGAATCCCACAACAGCGAGGCGTGCATCAGCTCCGCATTGGCGAACGCGGCGCCGACGCGGGTGGCGCGGCGGCCGTCGCCCAGCACGGTGGCGCCATCCGCCTTGGCTTCCTCGGCCAGCGCCAGCTCGACAACCTCGCGGGAATGGGCGTTGCGCGTGCCGAAGGCGACGCTGGTGAGCGCGTGCAGCGCCAGCGCCTTGACCTTGTCCACCACCGCTGGGGGCAGGTCTTCATGGCGCAGGCCGGCGGCCCAGCGGGCGAACTGGCGGCTGAGGGAGATGGTGGTCATGTCGGTTTCTAGTTGGGGGAGAGGCCGGCCTGCCTGACCAGTTGCGCGTTCAGCTCGAAATCCTTCTTAAGGTAGGCGGCGAATTCATCGACGGACATGATCAGGGGCGTCATCACGATGGCCTCGTAGCGCGCCGCCAGCTCCGGCGAGCGCAGCACCTTGGCGGTTTCGCGGTTGAGGCGCTCGAGGATCTCGCGCGGCGTTTTGGCGGGGGCGTACATGCCCATCCAGGTTTCGTATTCCGCGTTGGCGACGCCGGCCTCGGCGGTGGTGGGCACGTTGGGCAGCACGGCGGAGCGCTGGGTGGACGACACGCCCAGCGCGACCAGCTTGCCGGCCTTGATGTGTTGCGCGGCCAGGCCGATCGGGCTCAGGAAATAGTCGGCGCGGCCGGACAGGACTTCGGTCATGGCCTCCGGGGTCGACTTGGTCGGGATATGGGTGCCGGTGAATTTTCCCGCGACCTTGAGTCGCTCGGCGCCGAGATGGGTCACGCTGCCGATGCCGGCGGAGGCGTAGTTGATCGCGCCGGGCTTGGCGCGGGCGTAGTCGAGCAGCGCCTGCATGTTGGTGAAGCCCTTCGAGGTGGCGGTGACGAACACCGAGGGCGTCATGGCCAGCGGCGCCACGCCGACCAGGTCGCGCATGGGGTCGTAGCCGAGCTGGGCGGTGGTGTAGGTGGAGGCGGTGACGGTATGCGAGTTGGAATGGATCATCAGCGTGTAGCCGTCCGGCGCGGCCTTGGCCACCATGCCGGCGCCGATGGTGCCGCCGGCGCCTACCCGGTTCTCGATCACCAGGGGCTGGCCGAGCGACTTCGCCAGCAGGTCGGCCACCGCCCGGCCGGCCCCGTCGGCCGCCGAACCCCGACCGAACGGCACGATGATCCGGATGGGCTTGCCGGGCCAGGGGCCCTCCTGGGCGGTGGCGAAGAGGGGCAGCACGCAGGCCGCGAGGCACAGCCAGCGCAATCCTTGAAGTCTCATCGGGTTTCTCCAGTCGTGGTTTTGCCGGCGCGTCGCGAGCGCGTCGCCGCACCGGTCATCGACGCCGCCGCTCGGGC
>CANGUJ010000459.1 GCA_947456845.1 Burkholderiales bacterium
GAGGTCGGGGTTTGCGTAGTGGCATGGGGAACATCGTGAAACGTGGGGTTGGCATCGCGCTAGCCGGCGGCGCGCGATGTGAACAGGAAGCGCAGCGGCTGCGGCATGTCGGCCGGCGGCGCCAGACGCAGGCTGCGCACCTCCGCCAGCGCGGCGCGCAGGTCCTCGTCCACATCGCTGTTGCCGGTGGGGGTGAGCTCGAAGCGCTTGATCGAGCCGTCAGGGTCGAGCCAGATCTTGTAGCTGGCGCGAAAATCGCGGCCGCGGGTCTTGTCGGCCAGCCGCTTCTTGATCTCGTCATGCAGCAACTGCTGCGCGCTGTTGGTGAACATGGCGAACTGCATGCGGTTCGAACCGCCGCTTGCCGGACCGCCCGCTGCGGCGCCCGGCGCACCGATCCTGCTCATGTCTTCGTTGCTGACCTTGCCACCGCCGAACACGCTCGGGCCCTCGCCGGCGGCGCCTTCCATTTTCAGGCTCTGGTCGGGCACAGTCTCGTTCTTCTGCTCGACCTGCTCCATCCTCACCTCCTTCTGCTCGCGGGGCGGTTCCGGGCGCTTCTCCTCCCGGGGCGGCGGTGGCGGGGGAGGCGGCGGCGCAGTCGGAATGAGCGAGATCTTGGGCGGCTTCTTAGGGCCGCCCGTCCCCTTCAGGCCCATGAAGTAGACGACCGCGCCGCCAATCATGGCCAGCAGCAACAGGATCGCCACCCCGATGAGGAGCCTGCCCTTCATGGAACCCGCGCCCGTTTCGGCCATCTCAGGTGCCGATCCTCGCCGTGGCCAGGCCGAGGTTGCTGATGTTGAGACGCCCGGCCAGATCGATGACCTCGACCACCCGCGCATATTCGGCCTGCGGGTCGCCCTTGATCACCAGCGACATGTCCGGGGCGCGGCTGTGCACCGCCGTGAGCAACGCCTCGAGTTCGCCCATGGTCACCGAAGCGCCGTTGAGCAGCAGGCGCCCGCCCGGCATCACCTGGACGACGCGCAGTTCCTTCTTGACTGTCGAGGGCTTGTTGCTGGGCTTGGGCAGGTTGATGGTGAGGCCCTGCACAGAGGCGGTGGTCATGAGGATGAATATCACCAGCAGCACGTAGGCCAGATCGAGCATGGGCGTGACGTTGATGCTGTCGTAGGGTTTGGTTTCGGCCTGGACCTGCATGTCATTTCGCCCTTACGGTGACCAGGCCCACATCGACGATGTCGAGCCGTTTCAGCATTTCCAGCACCTCCATGACCTTGCCGTACTGCACCCGGCCGTCGCCCTTGACCACGACGGGCAACACGGGGTTGCCGGCCTTCAGCTGGCCGAGCCGTTCTTCCAGGGACGCCATGGTCATCGGATAGGCGTCGAGGAACAGGTCGCCGCGCTCGGACACGGTGACGGCGCGGGTGCCCGGCTTGGCCAGGCTGGTGCTCGTCTTGGCCTTGGGCAGATCCACTTTCACGCCCTGCACCGAAGCCGTGGTCATGATGATGAAGATCACCAGGAGCACATAGGCCAGGTCCAGCATGGGCGTAACGTTGATCTCGTCGTACGCCTGATTTTCCGCCTGGACTTGCATGGAAGCTCCGTGCGCTCAGGGTTCGTAGAGTTCGGCCGACTTGGTGCGGAACTCGTCGGAGAACACCAGGATGTCGGAGGTGACCTCCTTGATCTTGGAGGCCAGCCAGTTGTAGCCGAACAGCGCCGGAATCGCCACGCCCAGGCCTGCCACCGTGGCCACCAGCGCCGCCGCGATGCCGGGCGCGATCGAGTTGACGTTGACATCCCCCGCCGCCGCAATGGCGGCGAAGGTGATCATCACGCCCACCACCGTGCCCAAGAGGCCCAGGAACGGTCCGCCGGCAATGGCGATGGTGAGCAGCACGATCTGGCTGTTCAGGCGCTGGCCTTCACGCACGATGCCGGCGTCCATCGAGGCGCGAATGGCTTCGAGTGCCGCCAGCGACAGACTGCGGTTCCTGCCCTGGCGCGCCTGGTGCTCGAAACGGTGCTCGATCTCCGCCAGCCCGATGGTGTAGATCCGATAGATCGGCGAATGCTTCAACGCCTTTTCGTTGGCCAGCGAAGCCGCCTCGGGGTCGCCGGGCGTGAGCAGCTGCGCGGACTTCTCGCGGAAGCGCTTGACGAAGAACTCGTTGCCCTTCTGTGCCCTGAGGATGAAGCGGGTCTTGGCGAACATCACCCACACGCTGATGACGAACATCACCGCCAGGATGCCGATGACCACCCAGCCGTCGACCGTGAGCGCGCCGAGCAGGATGCCCATGTAGGAGGCCTCCCCGCCAGCGGCCGCCTCGTCGGCCACCACCAGCGGCGATTCGGCCATTTCCGCCACGGCACGGGCACGGATGTAGTCCGCCGCGCGCGCCACGCCGGAGAGGCCCACCTCGTCGAGTTCGCCCTTGAAGCCTTCACCGATCACCGCGGCGCCGCCGATCTCCGCCAACGCGAGGTCGCCGCTCCCGGCCGCTGCACCGTCGATGTAGAAGCTGATCTTGCCGGCAGCGGCCGCCACGGCCACGTTCTGCCACACGCCGGGTTTGAGCGCCGTGGTGGCGACTGCCCTGGCCGAACCGGCCGATATCGCGAGGTTGCCACCCACGAACCCGATGGTGAGGGCCTGCGCACCGCTGCCCAGTGCCAGCAGGTTGCCCTCCGCTACCGCCGCCGGCTTGACCCAGGCCGAGAAGGTGAAGCCGTTCGCGGCGGTTACGCGCAGCGATTGTGCAGCCGGCAGCGTGATCGATTCGGCGCCGTTGAACAGCATCGCGCCACCCATCGGCCCGGCCGCCACCGGCCGTGCCGTCGCGGTTTGCGCATTGTTGGCGTTGGCGGTGGCGTCGCGTACGCCATCCTTGTCGGAAAAATGCAGCACGAAGATCTGGCTGGCATCGTAAGTGCCCTTGGCGTCCGCGACGGGCGGCGCGGCGGGATTGCCCCACTCCATGAGGAAGCCGTCGGTCTTGGCGTTGGGCGTGATTTTCGGGACCAGCACCCAAGCGACGGCGAGTTCGTTGGCCGCGTCGTATTGCTCGATATGGAACTTGAGCGGCAGCTTGCCGTCGGCCGACATGAAGCGGATGTCGCTGCCGTCCGGCTTGGCGTCGGCAAAGGTGAAGTTGCCGCTGTGCAGGCGCACCGCGATGGGCACGTTGGCGGTGCCCTGGGCGAGGTTGCCGGCGGCAGCGGTGGCGTCGAGGGTGATCCGTTGCCGGTGCGCCCAGTCTGCGGCGTGCGCGGCAAGGCTCGCCAGGCACACAAGCGCACCGAATGCGAACCGGGAAAGCGGGGAGTTCATGGGATTGACCGTTGGAATTGGGAATGGCGACCGCCGGCCGGGGGCGGGTCGCCGCAGCCGCGTGTGCAAGGACCGTGCACCGCCGTGCGCGATGCCGTACGGCAAAGGCCCGGAGGGTACACAGCGGGGTTTTCAGGCATGTGACAGGCCTTGCTCATTCACCGAAGCCTAGGAA
>CANGUJ010000460.1 GCA_947456845.1 Burkholderiales bacterium
CGAGCGCGTTGCGCAAAATCATCTGCGCTAGCTGGTCGGCGAACAGCGGCGGAACACGGTGGGCGGCAAAGTCGAGCGTCTTTCCATCAGCACCGACGAACAGTCTGCGATAGGCGGTTTCCAACGTACCGGCCTCGAGCAGGTGATCGCGAAAGCGCAGCACAACCGCATAGTTCTCGCGCGCGTCGGGATCGGCCAAGCGCCCCAGGACATCAGCGCCGATATCGAGTCGCGGCTCGGCGATCAGACGCGCGAACAGGGCGCGCTCGTCGGCGCACGACTCAGCTACTGGCGCGACTTCCGGCCGCGCAAAATAGGCCCGCAAGAGATCATCGGTGGGCAGGAGCCTGCCATCGATATTCCGTTCGGCCAGGTGGTAGCCGGAATGCCGCCAGAAATCGGGCATAACATGGGTTCCGTGAACGGCCGTCGAATCTGGCCAAGCCGCCTGCGATCGTAGGGTACGCTCGAAGGCACGTACTCGCGAATCCGCAATATGCCCGGCGGGTCCGCGATCCGGCGTGAAGCACTTGGCCCCATCCAGCGCAGCGATGGGGCCAGACTGCGCGCCGCCGCCCTGCCTACCCAAGGGTCAGTCGGCAACCGCTTGGTCTTGGCGGCGCACCCGCGGCGCAAGCCCTCAGCCGACGTACTTGCGGAAAAATTCCAGGGTGCGCTGACGTGCAAGAGTCGCCGACGGTTCGTGCCAGGAGCCGCGCTGGTCACAATTGAAACCATGGTCTGCATCATAAACATGCACCGTCTGCGACGGATGAGCCGCCTTGAGCTTGGCCACGCCGTCCATCGGTATGTAGCTGTCCTTCTCGCCGAAATGAAGCATCACCGGGCACTTGGGCTGCTCGTCGGCCGCGTCAGGTACGCCACCGCCGTAGTAGGGGGCCGACGCAGCCAGGCCGGGGACGCCCGCCGCACTCATCCAGGAAAGAAACCCGCCCCAGCAGTAGCCGACGATTCCGACCTTGCCGGCGGGCGCTGCCGCCTTGACCGCGGCCTCGATGTCCTTGAGCGCGTTTTCGGTCGAACTCCCGGTCTTGTACCCGAATCCTTCCTGGATTTCCGCCATCGAGTAGCCGATCTCGATGCCGGGGCGGATGCGATCGAACAGGGCTGGCGCGATCGCCACGTAGCCTTCCGCCGCGTAGCCATCCGCGACCTTGCGGATATGATCGTTGACACCGAAGATTTCCTGGATGACCACGATAGCACCGCGTGGCTTGCCGGCCGGTTCGGCTCGATAGGCGCTCAGGCGGTGGCCGTCCGCGGCCGTCAGTTCGATTATTTGTCCCATGATGTGCTCCGTAGACGTTAAACTTCAAAGGGAAGACGCAACAACCGGGTTGGAGTTGCGACCGTATGGTCCGATCCGACCACTTTTTGTCTGATCGCGACGAGGAATTCCGCTTGCCCGCATATGTTATCGCAACCATCAACGTCACCGATCCACAGCAGTACGAGGAATACCGCCGGCTAGCGGGGATCGCAACCGCAAAGTACGGCGGCAAATTCCTTGCGCGTGGCGGCGAAACCGCACTGCTCGAGGGAACGCTGGACGCCAATCGGGTCGTGATCGTCGAATATGCCGACCTCGACACCGCCAGACGCTTCTACGACTCTCCCGAGTACAGGGCGGCCCGCGCGGCGCGCGAAAATGCTGCCGTGTTCACCATGGTGGCGGTCAGTGCCTGAATGCTAGCGGTCCTCAACATCCGCTATGTGCGTCTGGGTGTCACCGACCTCGACGCTGCATGCGGGTTCGCGACGCGTATCGCCGGACTTCAGGAGGTCGGGCGTTTGGGCAGCAGGCCCGGAAGCCGCGCGGCTTATTTCCGCTGCGACTCGCAACACCATTCACTCGTGTTGAGCGAGGACCGGGATTCACCGCAGGCGGTCGGCTTTGAAACCGCCGATGCAGCATCCCTGAAAGTGGAGGCGCGAAGACTCAGCGCGCTCGGCCTGGAGCCGCGAATCGGTACGCGGGACGAGTGCGCGTTGCGCAATGTGTCGGCCATGCTCAAGCTCGACGATCCCAGCGGCAACCGTATAGAAATCGTCGTGCCGCAACGCGACACGGATGCCCCGTTCGTGCCGTCGCGGCCAGCCGGGATCGACGGTCTTGCCCATGTGGGACTACGCAGCACCGACCCGGCGCGCGATGAAGCGTTCTGGACCGGCATACTGGGGGCGCGGGTATCGGATCGCGTCGGTCCCGCCCCAATGCTGAGGTTTGACGCGGCGCATCACCGGGTCGCGCTGATGCAGTCAACCAGGGCGGGCATACACCATGTCGCCTTCCAGGTCGGCACATTCGACGATGTGATGCGCAATTGGTACTTCCTCAAGGACAGCGCGGTGCGGGTGGTCTTTGGGCCGGGGCGTGAGCCCACGTCCAGCGCGGTGTTCGTGTACTTCGAGGGGCCAGATGGCCTCCTCTTCGAGTACAGCGCAGGCGCCAAGACCATACCGCAGGGGGCCAACCCGCACCCCCGCCACTTCCCGAATGCGCCGCGGTCGTTCTGCATGTGGGGCGGAAAGCCTGACTTGACGAGCTTCAACCAGTAGTTTCATGGCGCGCCGCCGAGCGCCTGGGTTCGAGAGCCGGCTACTTGCGCAGGCTGTTGGATGCCATGAAGTTGTCGAAGCCGTTTTCACAAACCCTGAACCAGAGGATCTGTTCATCGCGGAACTTCACCCACGAGTCGTAGATTTTCTTGAATTCCGGGCTCTTGGCAGACAATTCCTCGTACACCTCGTTGGCCGCCTTGTACGAGGCGTCCATGACGGATTTGGGAAACTGTCGCAACTGCGCACCCCCTGACACGAGACGCTTGAGCGCCGGCGGATTCCCGACGTCATACTTCGCCGTCATCCACTGGTTCGCCTCGGCGCAGGCCGCCTGCAACGCCGCCTGGTACTCCTTGGGCAAGGCATCATAGGCCTTCAAACCAACGAAAAGCGTCAGCGTCGCCGAGCCTTCCCACCAACCCGGATAGTAGTAATACTTTGCAACCTTGTGGAGGCCGAGACGCTCGTCATCGTACGGCGCCACCCATTCCGCAGCATCGATCACGCCCTTTTCCAGCGCGGGAAAGAGGTCGCCGCCGGCGATCTGCTGGGGTACCAGGCCGAGTTTGGCAAGCACCATGCCGCCCAGACCGCCAATGCGCATCTTCAAGCCCTTGAGGTCGGCAAGGGACTTGATCTCCTTGCGATACCAGCCGCCCATCTGCGCACCGGTATTGCCGACCGGAATCCCCATGACGTTGTAGGCCCGGTAGAACTCGTTCATGGCCTCCGTGCCACCGCCCAGCGTGAGCCAGGCGTTTTGCTGGCGGGTGTTGAGCCCAAAAGGAAGCGCAGTGCCGAAGCCGAACGCGGGATTCTTGCCGATATAGAAGTAGCTTGCCGACTGGCCGCATTCCACGGTTGCGTTCTGTACCGCGTCGAGCACCTGCAGGGCC
>CANGUJ010000461.1 GCA_947456845.1 Burkholderiales bacterium
AGGACTTCATGGTCATGGCCCTGGGTGCCACCAGTTTCGCGCAGGCGCTTGAAATGACCGCCGAGGTCTACATGGCGGCCGGCAGTCTCATGAAGGCGGCCGGCAAGCTGGCCGGCGTCGCCGACGAAGGCGGCTGGTGGCCGCAGTTCGACGCAAATGAGGAGGCGCTTGAAATGCTCACCCGTTCGATCGAACACGCGGGCTTCCGGCCGCGCGACGACGTGGCGATCTCGCTCGACATCGCCGCCTCCGAGTTCGGCAGCGGCGGGCAGTACACGCTGGGCCTCGAAAAGCGCAGGCTCGACAGCGCCGGCATGATCGACATGCTGGGCCGCTGGCTGGACGCCTACCCGATCGTCTCCATCGAGGACCCGCTGGCCGAGGACGATGAGGCGGGCCTGGTCGAATTCACCCGCCTGTACGGCGGGCGCTGCCAGATCATCGGCGACGACTACCTGGTCACCAATGCCGGCCGGGTGGCGCATGCGGCCCGCATCGGCGCCGTCAACAGCGCGCTCATCAAGCTCAACCAGGCCGGCACCGTCAGCGAAACACGCGCGGCGCTCGATGCCGCCAGCGCGGCCGGCATGAGCGCGCTGGTCTCCGCGCGCTCGGGAGAAACCGAGGACGTCGCCATCACCCACCTCGCGATCGGCTGGAACGCCGGCCAGCTGAAGGTGGGTTCATTCGCGCGCTCCGAGCGCATGGCCAAGTGGAACGAAGGCCTGCGCATCGAGGAGTCTTCGGGAATACCCTATGCCGGGCGCAAGGCTCTGCCGCATCTCCGATGAAATGGTGCCTTGCAGCTTGCGGCGTTGTTGCGCTACAGTAAGAATGCTTCTCGTACAACAACATCTGACCACCATCGCGCCACGCGATGGCAGCGTCATCTGAAAGGAACTCGATGGCATCGGTCACCATTGACCAGGTCCAGAAGTATTTCGGCCAGACCCATATCATCAAGGGTGTGTCCGTCGACATCGCCGATGGTGAGTTTTGCGTCCTGGTCGGACCCTCAGGCTGCGGCAAGTCCACCTTGCTGCGCATGATCGCCGGGCTCGAGGAGATTTCCGGCGGGCACATCAGCATCGGCGACCGGGTGGTCAACGACATGCCGCCCAAGGAGCGCGACATCGCCATGGTGTTCCAGAACTACGCCCTGTATCCGCACATGACGGTGCGCGACAACATGGCGTTTTCGCTGATGCTGGCCAGGAAGAGCAAGGACTTCATCGAGGAGCGGGTCAGCAAGGCCGCCGACATTCTCGGCCTGAAGGCGCTGCTGGAGCGCTTTCCGCGCCAGCTCTCGGGCGGCCAGCGGCAGCGCGTGGCCATGGGGCGCGCCATCGTGCGCGATCCCCAGGTGTTTCTTTTCGACGAACCGCTGTCCAACCTCGACGCCAAGTTGCGCGTGGCCATGCGCACGGAGATCAAGGAGCTGCACCAGCGTTTGAAGACCACCTCGATCTATGTGACCCACGACCAGATCGAAGCCATGACCATGGCCGACAAGATCGTCGTCATGCGCGACGGCGTGGTCGAGCAGACCGGGTCGCCGCTGGAACTCTATGATTTTCCGGCCAACCAGTTCGTCGCCGGCTTCATCGGCTCGCCGGCGATGAATTTCATCCCCGGCACCGTCAGGGGCGGGCAGGTGGCCCTCGAGGGCGGCCTGGCACTGCCGATGCCGGACAACGCGCGCGGCCGGGCCGCCGAGGGTCAGCAGGTGGTCTACGGCACCCGTCCCGAACACATCGACATGGCCGGCGGCGGCGACGGCGTACCCACCGAGGTGGTGGTGGTCGAGCCCACCGGCGCGGACACGCAAGTGTTCACCAAGATCGCCGGCGTGGAGGTCACCAGCATCTTCCGCGAGCGGCATGACTTCCGGCCCGGCGCAACCATCCGGCTCAAGCCCGATGCCAGCCGCGCGCACCTGTTCGACGCGACCAGCGGCAAGCGCCTCGCCGCCTGACCGGGCTCTTACCGAAGTTAGAATCGGTTTTTTCATACCCCGCAACACGCAAGTCCCATCAACAATCGGAGACAGCCACCATGGTTCACTTCACCCGCCGCAAGTTCCTGCAAACCTCCTCGACCGCCGCGGCGGTCACGGCCGGCACCGGCCCGCTGATCTGGGTCAAGGACGCCCACGCCCAGTGGAACAACACGCCCGAGAAGGGCGCCAAGCTGCGCGTGCTGCGCTGGAGCCGCTTCGTGCAGGGTGACATCGATCAGTACATGAAGAACGTGGCGGCGTTCACCGCAAAGACCGGGATCGAGGTCAGGGTCGACAACGAAGGCTGGGAAGACGTCCGGCCCAAGGCCGCGGTGGCCGCCAACACCGGCGCGGGCCCAGACATCATCCTCTCGACCAATGACGACGCCAACCTCTACCCCGAGAAGCTGCTTGACGTTACCGACCTGTGCGAATACCTGGGCAAGAAGTACGGTGGCTGGTATCCGTCCTGCGAGGCCTACCTGAAGCCGGACGGCAAGAAGTGGATCGCCGTGCCGCTTGGTTCCGCCGGTGCGATGATGGTGTACCGCGACAGCCAGGTGAAGGCGGCCGGATTCAGCAGCTTCCCCAAGAACACCGACGACTTCCTGAAGATGATGAAGGCCCTCAAGGAAAAGGGCACCCCGGGCGGCTTCGCGCTCGGCAACGCGACCGGCGACAGCGGCTGGACGCACTGGCTCATCTGGGCCTTCGGCGCCTCGATCGTCGACAAGAACAACAAGGTGGTCATCGACAGCCCGGCGACCATCAAGGCGCTCGAGTACGCCAAGGAACTGTACGGGACCTTCGTGCCCGGCACCCTGTCCTGGCTGGACCCGAACAACAACAAGGCCTTCCTCGACGGCCAGATCAGCGTCACCAACAACGGCATCTCGATCTACTACGCCGCCAAGAACTCCGCCGATCCCAAGGTCAAGGAATTGGTTGCCGACATCCAGCATGCCTCGTTCCCGATCGGGCCGGTGGGTGTGCCGACCGAGTACCACCTGTTCTTCAACCAGATGATCATGAAGTACACCAAGTTCCCGCGGGCGGCCAAGGAGTTCCTGCGCTTCATGATGGAGCAGGAACAGTACAACGCCTGGCTGCAAAGCTCGGGTGGCTACGTCGCCCAGCCTCTGAGGGCCTACGAAGCCAATCCGATCTGGACCGCCGACCCCAAGCACCTGCCGTACCGCGATGCCGTGAAGAACCTGCGGCCGGCCGGTTACGCGGGCAAGCTGGGCTATGCCTCGGCGGGCGCGTTGGGCGACTTCATCGTCGCCAACATGGTCGCGGAGGCCGCGTCGGGCGCCAAGACCCCGAAGGAGGCCGCGGAGCGCGCGCAGAAGCGAGCCGAGCGCTACTACAAGGTCTGATCTCCCGCGGGCGTTCACCCGCCCGCCGACCTCCGCCCGGCCGCGCGCCCTCGGCACGCGGCCGGCGCGGCGGGCACAACGCCTGCAGCGCGGCATG
>CANGUJ010000462.1 GCA_947456845.1 Burkholderiales bacterium
CGCTCGGCCACCGCGCCCAGGCCGACCCGCGCAGCGCAGCACACGCCCCGCTCGTCCAGAGTGATGTTCACGCCCACGCCGACCACGGCGATGTCCATCTCGGTGCGCGGGGTAAAGCGCAGATAGGCATCGCCGGAGCGGGCCGGCCGCCTGGGCAGAATGAAGGAGGTGACGATCTCGCCCCTTGCCAGGGCGTTGCGCCCCGGGCCTATGCCCAGTTGCTCCACCGCAAGCTCGCGCCGACCGTCCGGGCCGGCGATCACGGCCCGGGCGCCGGCGGCGATCAGCGCGGGCACGCTGTCGGCGGCGGGTGAGGCGTTGCAGACGTTGCCGCCCACCGATGCCCGGCCCTTCACCTGGACCGAGCCGATCAGCTTGACAGCGTCGATGACGCCCGGCCATGCCGCGACGAAATCCGCGTTCTCGATCAGGGCCATGCATGACATCGACGCGCCGATGCGGAATTCGCCGGCATGGGTGGCGATCGTGTTCATCTCGGCGATGTTCTTCACGCTCACCAGCAGGGCCGGTTCGACCATGCCGCCGCGCATCTGGATCAGCAGGTCGGTGCCGCCGGCCAGCAGCTTCGCCGTGCCTGCCGCGCCGGCGAGCAGCGCCACCGCGGCCTCGGCAGTGGCGGGCGTCTCGAATCGGATATCGCTCATGTCTCTCCCCAAGGACCTTGCCATCGATGGCAAACGGTGACTTCCCCGGGGATTCTATTCCAACGCAGCAGGCGGGCGCGGGGCGCTGCCGCGCCTTAGCCGAGGCCGTCCCAGATGCCGTCGAGGTCGGACTTGGCGAACTTGTCCCGCATGGGCAGGGACGTGCAGTACTTGCCGGCATTGAAGATCAGCGGCTCGCCGTCGCCGTAGCGGATCCTGTGCACGCGGCCGACGAACAGCAGATGATCGCCGCCCTCGATGACCGACTCTGTCCTGCATTCGAACGCGGCGAGTACGCCGGGCAGCAGCGGCGAGCCGCCGTAACCGGCCTCCGCATCGATGCCCTCGAACTTGTCCGCCGCCGGCTTGGCGAAGCGGTGCGACATGTCGGCCTGCGAGGCGCGCAACACGTTGATGGCGAAATGCCCGGAATCGACAAAGCTCTGCAGCGAACCGGACTTGCGCCCGATGCTCCACAGCACCAGCGGCGGATCGAGCGATAGCGCGGAAAACGAATTTGCCGTCAGGCCTTCGGCCCGGCCGGCGGGAGAACGCGTGGTGATCACCGTCACCCCCGTGGGAAAACGCCCGAGCGCGTTGCGCAGTTCGCGCGAATCATGGCTGCCGTCGAGCAGTACTTCCTTCATCACGACATCTCCAGCTTGGGAATCAGACCGGATTGTGACGCATCAGGCGGTCGACGGGGCGAACACCAGGTCCACGCCATCGGGCCTGGCCACGAAAGCCCCTGTCACCGGCTGCCCGATCGCCGGCGGTTCCCCCGTCCAGCGGCCGAGGGCGCGCACGCCCTCCTCCAGGTCCACGGTGACAAGGGTGTACGGAAGCTCGTCCTTGAAGGCCGGATGGAAGGCGTGGTGCGCCACCGTCCAGCTGTGGATGGTGCCGCGGCGACTTGCCTCGATCCATTCCACCGCATCCGAGTAGCACGCATCGCACAACAGGCGCGGGTAATGGCGCAGCTTGCCGCAGGCGGCGCAGCGCTGGATCATCAGTCGGCCGGCGGCGGCGCCCTCCCAGAACGGGCGCGACAGGGCGGTGGGCGATTGCGGCGGTTTCGGCTGTGCCTGGTTCATGTCATCATTCCCTGCGCATGATGGCGAGCGCACCGTCGCCCATGTCGCCGTATCCCGTCACCACGCCGACCTCGGCGCCGGCGACCTGGGCGCGGCCGCCGTCCCCGCGCAGCTGGCGGGCCAGTTCCACGACATGGTTCAAGCCCCACACATGGGCCTGGGACAGCAGGCCCCCATGGGTATTGGTGGGCAATGCGCCGCCGATGCGCAACCGGCCGCCCGATACGAACGGGCCGCCCTCCCCCTTGGCGCAAAAGCCCATGTCCTCCAGTTGCCGGATGACGGCGTAGGTGAAGCAGTCGTAGATCTCGGCCACATCGATGTCGGCCGGAGTAACGCCGGCCATCCGGAAGGCGCGCGGCGCGGCCTTGGCAAGGCCCAGGCTGGTCATGTCGGGGCGCTGGGTGATCGAGCCGGGGGAATCCGGATGGCCGGCGGCAACGCCGGAGATGAATACCCGGCGATGGCGCAGATCCCTGGCCCGCTCGGCCGAACTGACCACCACGGCGGCGCCCCCGTCGCTTTCCAGGCTGCAATCGAGCAGGCGGAAAGGATCGGCGATCATGCGCGATTGACGATGGTCCTCGAGGGTGATGGGCTTTTTCATCACCGCATTGCCGTTGAGCAGCGCATGTTCGCGGCAGGCGACGGCCACTTCGCCGAACTGCTCGACGGTCGTGCCGTAGAGCTCCATGTGGCGCCGCGCCATCGGCGCGTACAGCTGCGCCGGCGCGCTCGCGCCCATCGGGTGCTCGAACTCGGTCACGTAATGGAACTGCGGCATGTTGTGAATGCGCGCGCCGGCCTTGTTGCCGCCGGCGGCCACCGCGGAGATATTGCGGCCGAAGGTGATCAGCACGTGGCTGCACACGCCGTTGGCCACCGCCATCGCGGCGGCCTGCAGCGCCATCGCGGGGCTCGCGCCGCCGTGCGGCACCTGCGCGGAAAAGCGCAGGTCCGGCAAGCCGAAATTCTCGATGAAATCGTCGGCCGTGCCGCTGACGATGCCGATCGGAATCACGCCGTCGATGTCCTTGGGCGTGAGCCCGGCATCGGCGATCGCCTTCAGCGACGCCTCCACCTGCAGTTCGAACGCGCTCTTGGTCGCACCGCGCAGGTAGGCCGTCTCGCCGATGCCGGTGACGCAACTGCGGTCGCGCAAGCTCATGGCAAATCCCCTTTCTGCAACGCATCGCGCACCCGTTCATCCGCAATGCCTGCGATCAGCCTGCGCCGCTGATCGAGATCGGTGGCGCGGATGTCGGCGGCGCCGTTTTCGGTGACGATGACGTCCACGTCGCTCTGCACCGAGGTGACGTAGGCACGGTCGAGCCTGGCCACGATGCGGCTGGCGGCGCGTCCGCTCGCGGCGGGCATGGCAACAATGGCCAGTCCGCCCGGGGAGCGGCGCGCCGCGCGGAAATAGTCGCCCTGACCGCCGACGGCGCCGACGTAACGCGCCCCGAGGAACTCGGCATTGACCTGCCCGCGCAGGTCGACCTCGATGGCCGAATTGATGGCCATGTAGGGCGAGCCTTCCAGCGGCATGGCCAGCCGGGCGGGGTGGGCAAAGCCGAGCACGCCGTCTGCGCTGAACGACCCGTACAGGTGCGCGCTGCCGACCGCCAGGGAACCCAGGCACGCATCCGGCGTACGCGTATCGATGGCGCCCGCGTCGACGAGTTCGGGGAACCAG
>CANGUJ010000463.1 GCA_947456845.1 Burkholderiales bacterium
AGAGCGGCGAAAATCCGCTGACTGAATCCATTGTCTTCGACGGCACGACCCCGCATCGCATCCCCGATGACCTGGAACACGGTCACGGATTCACGGGCATCCGCGGAGGTCGCGAGCTGCTTCAATGCTTCGTCGATATCGCGCGCTTCGACTTCGCCATCAATCAGGGAGGATAGTTGATCTGTTTTCATGGTCATTTACCAACGTTTGGCCCTGCTGACTTCCAGAAGCGGCCGAAGTTTCATGGCCACAGCCTCCCGTGCGCGAAAAATCCGCGACCGTACGGTATTGAGGGGCACGTCGAGGGCGGCGGCGATTTCCTGGTAGGACATGCCGTCGATCTCCCGCATGGTGAGGGCATCGCGCAGATCGGTCGACATCTCATCGCGCGCACGGGCGATGATCTCGCCCATCTGGCGCGACGCCACCGTGCCTTCGGTCAGGTCCCCGGATTCGATGCTGGCCAGAGGATCGAGCTCGCCGGCATCCTCCTCCAGGCCGACGGCCTCGACGCGGCGCTTGCGCTCGGCGAGATAAGTCTTGGTCGTATTCAGCGCGATGCGCGCCAGCCAGGTGAAGAATGTCGAATCGCCGCGAAAACTGGCCAGCCCGCGATAGGCCTTGATGAAGGCTTCCTGCGTCAGGTCTTCAATGGTGCCGGCATCGAGCCGGTAGCGCGAAATCAGCGCGGCGATACGCCGCTGGTACCGCACCACCAGCAGGTCGAAAGCGGTGCGCTCGCCATCGAGCGCGCGGCGCACGAGTTCTGCATCGAGCAGCGCGATGGATTGTGCTGCCGCGCCGCTTGGATCGGGCTTGCTGGTCAATTGGTTGGTCCTGCGACAGTCACCGCGCGGATTCTAGAGCAATCGCCTGCGGGCTCATATGGCGCGGCTTCCAATACGGCTGATGGCGACACCGTTGATGCGCCACGAGCGGTCGGTCTGGCGCTGCATCCGATAGCGGGCCATCCAGGGCGCCCCGGTGGCGTCCTGGATCTGGACTTCCTGGCGGACTTCAGCCTCTTCCGGCTCGGCTCGAAGGAATACCACGCTGGCCGGGCGGTAAATCATCCGATAACCGCGGCGCACCATCTCGATGAAGCGTTCCGGCGAGCCGAACTGTTGACGGATCGCCGGAGAAGCATAAGCGAACGCTCGCTCGGCATCGTCCGAAGCGAACGCGTCGAGCTGCAGCTCGATCACCTGGCGGATTTCCCTCGCGTCCGCAGGGGCGACTTGCTGGGCGAGCACGGCATCGGCGCTGCCGACCGTCACGCAGGCAAGAAGTAAACCGCGCAGGAGGTGTTTCATGCCGTCATGCTCCGGATTGTTTCGCGCGGGCTTTCCGCGGGCGCGCCATCGCTGATCTGCAACTGGGCGAGACGCGCATACAGCCCGCCGTCGGCGAGTAGGCGGGCCGGTTCGCCGCTTTCGACCACCCGCCCTGTGTCGAGAACGATGACGCGATCGGCGTTTTTCACGGTGGAAAGGCGATGGGCGATGACCAGCGTGGTGCGATTGCGAGCCGCCGATTCGATGGCCCGCTGCACCGCCAGTTCCGATTCGGTGTCCAGCGCGCTGGTGGCCTCGTCGAGCAGCAGGAGAGGCGCGTCACGCAGGATGGCGCGTGCAATGGCGATGCGCTGGCGCTGGCCGCCCGACAGACGCACGCCGCGCTCGCCCAGGAAGGTCTGATAGCCCTCGGGCAGGCGGGCGATGAACTCGTGGGCATGGGCCGCCCTCGCGGCGGCCAGTACCGCCTCGTCGGTGGCCAGCGGGTTGCCGTAGCGGATGTTTTCCAGGGCATTGGCGCCGAAGATCACCACGTCCTGGGGGACGATGGCGATCCGCGAGCGCAGCCTGTCGAGGTCGGCATGCCGCAGTTCCACGCCGTCGATGCGGACCGCGCCGCTGTCGGGGTCCTGAAACCGCAGGAGCAACTGCATAAGGGTGCTTTTGCCCGCGCCGGACGGCCCGACGATGGCGACGGTTTGCCCTGGCTCGACAACGAACGACACATGGTCCAGCGCGGCCACCAGCCGGCGCGAGGGGTAGTGGAACACCACGTTGTCGAACTCGACGCGCGCCCCGACTGCGCCGGGCGTTGCCGGAAACGGGACGGGTTCAGGCGGCGACGCGATTTCGGGCGTCGCGGTATAGAGTTCCAGCAGGCGTTCCGTGGCGCCCGCCGCCCGCATGATGTCGCCCACCACCTCGGCCAGTGCGCCTACCGCGCCGGCAACGATCGCTACATAGATGACGGCTTGCGCCAATTGGCCCGCGCTCATGCTGCCTGCGGATACCGCGCGCGCGCCCATCCACAGGCCATAGATCGCGCCGCCAAAGACGATGGTGATGACGATCGCGGTGAGCAGCGCGCGCGAGGTCGTGCGGATGACCGCGGTCGAAAACGCCCGTTCCACCGAGGCGGCGAAGCGTTTGCGCTCGAAGGCTTCGTTGGTGAATGCCTGTACGACCGGCATCGCGGCCAGGACTTCACCGGCCAGGGCGCTCGCATCGGCGACCCGGTCCTGGGATGCGCGCGAAAGCCTGCGCACCCGCCGGCCGAAAATGGCCACCGGAATGTCCGTGGCGACGATCACGCCAAGAATGACGAGGGTGGCCTGCGGATTGGTGACCACCAGCATGGCCAGGCCGCCGATGAACAGGAACAGGTTGCGCAGGCCCATCGAGATGCTCGTACCGATCACGGTTTGCACCAGCGTGGTGTCGGTCGTCAGGCGGGACAGCACTTCGCCGGTCTGGGTGGTCTCGAAGAACCTGGGCGGCTGCAGCAGCATGCGGCCATAGACTGCGGCGCGCAGGTCGGCCGTGACCCGTTCCCCCAGCCAACTCACCATGTAAAAACGCGCCGCCGTGAAGATGGCCAGCACGAGCGCGATGCCGAACAGCGCCAGGAAGTAGGTGTTGATGTCGCCGCTCGACCGCTGGGCGGCGAATCCGTAGTCGATGAGGTTGCGGAAGGCGAACGGAATCGCCAGTGTGGCCATCGCCGCCGCGCACAGGAACACGAATGCCAGGGCGAAGCGGCCGCGATAGGGGCGGCAGAACGGCAGCAGGTTTTTCAGCGCGGAGAGGCGTTTCACTGGGGCAGGACCGATCAGGGCGTGGCCACGAACAAGGCCACCGGGCGCATTGTCCTCCGAATTGATGCGCTGCGGCGAATCGGGCGGGAACGGCCTGCAGGTTGCCATTACAATCGATGGCATGAAACAGTCTCGCACTGCCGCTCTCCTGCGGGGTATGGCGCTGGCGTGCCTGATCGGATGGGGGCCTGCCTGGCAGGCTGCGCTTGCGCAGTCGCCCGGGGCGAGCCCGTCGGCGCCAGCGGCCGCGCCGCAAAGGGTGGCCACGGGCACCGGCTTTTTCGTCACCGCCGACGGCTACTTCGTGACCTGCTTCCATGTGATCGTCGGCAGCCA
>CANGUJ010000464.1 GCA_947456845.1 Burkholderiales bacterium
GGACCGGGTGAGGCGATGCGGCCCTCCAGCCCTGGCGCGGACCTGCCGCAGGCGCCGCCGCCGGCTACTTGTTCATGAAACTGCGGATGGCATCGGCTGCCTTGGTGATGCCCACTACCCCGTCAAGGTGGCCGCGGTCACCTTCGAGGACAAACACCTCCGCCGTGCCGCCCTGGGCCCGGAACCGCTCGGCCGCCTTGCGCGAGAACTCGGGCGGGAACACCAGGTCCGACGCCGCCGGCACGAACAGGATCTTCGCCTTGATGTTGCCGACCTCGTTTTCGACGTTGTAGAGCTGGTTGGCCTTGGCCATGTAGATCTTGTTGTTGGCATCGGTGGTGCGCGCTCGCGCAACCGCGGTCTTCTGCAGCACGTCCTCGATCTGGAACAGGTTGCCCATGGCATCGGCCGGCTTCTTGCCTTCCTCGGCCAGTTTGTAGCCGAAAGCCTTTTCCGCCCAGCCCCAATGGCCGGCCGTGAGGGTGACGATCTTCAACGCCTGGGTGATGCCGTCGAGCGGCTCGCCGCGGCCGTAATAGTCGCCGTTGTTCCACTTGGGGTCCATCTTGATGGGCGCGACCCACAGGTCCAGCAGTCCCACCACCCACGGCGAGATCGAGAACCCCGGTCCGATCACATGGATGACCCGCTCGACCTGGTTGCCATACAGCGCAGCCCACTCCATCGCCTGGACCGAGCCGCCGGAAGCGCCCGCCACCGCCTTGAACCTCTTTACCCCGAGCGAATCGGTGAGCGCCTTGTGCACGCGCACCGAGTCGCGCATCGAGATCACCGGAAAGGTCATGCCGTACGGCCTGCCGGTGTCGGGGTCGATCGACGAGGGCCCGGTGGTGGTGGTGTTCGGGTCCTTGGTGTTGAGGTTGGACAGCGTGTCTGCGGAGATCACGAAATACTTGTCGGTGTCGATCGGCTTGCCCGGACCGATGATGCCGTTCCAGTAGCCCGGCGCGGCATCGCTCTCCTTGTACTTGCCGGCGGCGTGCGAGTTGCCGGAATAGAAATGCGCGATGAACACCGCGTTGTCGCCGGCCGCGTTGAGCGTGCCGTAGGTCTCGTAACCGACCTTCACATCCTTGATGGTCTTGCCGCCCGTCGTGGTGTAACTGGCCAGGCTGAACACCTTTTTCTCGACCGGCTTGTCGTAGGCCTGTACGGTGATGCAGGTCAGCGCAAGGGCGATGGCGATACATCGGCGAAACATGTGCATGGAACTCCCCTTTATTGATTGCGGCGGTCGCACATGATGCACCACTTGCGGCGCTGGTGCATGGGCTATCATTTTGGGTTTCGCCACCGCCACGGATGCGCCCATGAAAAAGGTTGAAATCAGCGACGAACGCATTCTCAACTCCGACATCTTCGATGAGCGCGAAGCCCGCGAGGTGCGCGTGCCGGCGGGCGAATGGTTCGAGCCCGGGCGCAACATCCCGGTATACCGGCGCTGCGACGTGCTCGTGGTCGGCGGCGGGCCTTCCGGCACCGCCGCTGCGGTCGCAGCCGCACGCGAGGGGGCGGACGTGGTGCTGCTGGAGCGCTACAACCACCTGGGCGGCCTGTCCACCGGGGGGCTGGTGCTGTGGATCGACCGCATGACCGACTGGACCGGGCAACTGGTGATCCGCGGGTTTGCCGAACAGTTGCTCGACCGCCTGCCCGCCGATGCGATCGCCGGCCCGGCGAAGGAAGAGTGGGGCTCGCGCGATCCGGCGCGCGCCGCGCACTGGGCGCCGCGCACCGCCGCCTATCACGGCGTGGTGACCTGGTCGCCCACCATCGACCCCGAGCGCCTCAAGCTGGCCTCGCAGGAGATGGTGCTGGAGTCCGGCGTCAAGCTGGTCTATCACTCCTGGGCCTCGGTGCCGGTGGTCGAGAACGGTGCCGTGCGCGGCGTGGCCTTCGAAAGCAAGGAAGGGCGCATGGCCCTGATGGCGAAGGTGGTGGTTGACGCTACCGGCGACGGCGACCTGTTCACGCGTGCCGGCGCGGCCTTCGAGAACGACATCGAGGAAGGCGACATCCACCATTGCATGAACACCGCCTGGATGTTCGGCGGGGTCGACATGGACCGCTGGATCGCCTTCAAGGACGGTGAGCCGGAGGCGCATGCCGCGTTCATGGCACGCGGCCGGGCCGAGATCACGCTCTTCGAGCGGCCCTTCGTTTCGTGGCGCAACGACATCGCGCTTTTCATGGGGCCGCGCCAGTCGGGCTACTCCGGCCTCGACATTGACGACCTGACCGCCGTGGAAGTGCGCTCGCACCGGCTGATGGCCGCGCACCTGCGCTTCTTCCGCCAGCATGCGCCGGGCTTCGAGGGCGCCTATCTGATGCTCTCCGCGCCGCAGATCGGCGTGCGCCACACCCGCCGGCTCAAGGGCACCGGCGCCGTATTGCGCGCCGACTGGCCGCGCGGCACCGCGTTTGCAGACGAGATCGGGGTCTCGCCGGCGGTGTCACCGAAGTTTCCCAACATATCGATCCCCTACGGCGCCCTGGTGCCGCTGCGGCTCAATGGCCTCCTGGCCTGCGGGCGGCATCTCTCCTGCGACCGCAATTCGCATGGCTTCATGCGCGAGATACCGCAATGCTGGATCACCGGCCAGGCCGCCGGCGCGGCGGCCGCGCTCGCGGTCAGGCAGGGTGTGGAGCCGCGCGCGGTCGACGCGGCCGCCCTGCAGGCGGCGTTGTTGCGGCAGGGGGTTTATCTGCGGCCGCAAGCGGTGGCCGCGCCGGCTGCGATCGCGGCCTGACAGGCTGGCCCGCTACATCGGCCGGAACTGTTCCGCGAACACCCGGCTGACCGCAAGCGCTTCGCTGCGCCCCTTGAGTTTCAGGGAGACGCGACCGCCTTCGTCGCGCACAGCACCGCTCACCCACTCGAGGTTGACGATGGTGCCGCGATGGATCTGGCGAAAGTGCGTCGGCGGCAGTTGCGCCAGCAGGTCCTTGAGCGGCGTGCGGATCAGCAGGTCGGCGTCGGCGGTGATGACGCTCACGTACTTGTCGGTGGCCTGGAAATAGCAGACCTCCGCCACCGGCACCATGCGGACGTTGTTGCCCGTGGCTGCGCGGATGAAGGTCAGGTACTCCTGCGCTGGCGCGGGCGCGACATTGAGCAAGCGCTCGAGTTTGCCGGCCAGTGCATTGATATCCGACGCGGGCGCCGCCAGCTGCGCCTTCAGGCGCGTCACGCTTTGCGTCAGGCGCGCCAGGTCGACAGGTTTGAGCAAATAGTCGATGGCGGCGAGATCAAAGGCCGTGAGGGCGAATTCGTCATGCGCGGTCACGAACACCAGTGCGGGCGCCCGCGCGCTGGCCGACGTGCGGTCGGCAATTTCGGCCGCCACCTCCAGTCCGCTCAAGCCCGGCATGCGGATGTCGAGGAAGACCACGTCAGGTGCGATCGCCTCGATGCGTTCCA
>CANGUJ010000465.1 GCA_947456845.1 Burkholderiales bacterium
CGGCCACATCCTGGCTGGGCAGCTGATTGAGGTTGCCCCCGCGCAGGAACGCCCGCGCCGGATGCCGGCTCAGGTCCAGCCGCAGTTCGAACCCATGGCGTTGGGCGAGAAAGCCCAGCGCGATCGAGCCTCGCAGGTAGTCGCCCAGACCCGGTGGCAGGCTTACTGTCGCACACGAGGTTACATAGGAGTGATGGACGATTTTCATGGGCGCGGTGGATCGGGATTCACGGAAACAAGGTCAGAAAAGGCGGTTTTGGGTGATTGCTGGCGCTGAAGGCGTGAACCTCTGTACGGATGGTCCGGCTGATCAAGCGCAGCGCAAGCGGGTTATTCAAGTTTTGATCCAAAACCTGCCGAGCGCGCCGTGCAGGCGTGGCGCCTTGAGCGCAATTTTTTCCAATTCGGCCACGACTGGATGTCGTACAAGAAACAAGGCAACAAACCAGACCGCAGACATCGTAACCGCGAGGACCGAGAGGCGGGCGGCCGGATGCCAATCCGCAGGCAGGGTGACGTGCAATATCGCAGCCGCCACGGCGCACACCAGCGTTACCAGAGTCGTCGGGAAAAGCGCGCTCAGGAAGCGCCGGAGCGTGAGGCCAAACACGGTGGATTGCAGGTACATGTTCAAGGGTATCGAGAGAACGCCCGCCCAGGCGAGGCCCCAGGCGAACGAGCCCAAGCTGCCATCGTAGACCATCAGGATTGTTGCCACGCGGGCCAGCAGGAGAAAGCCGTTCGGAATGATGGCCAGGTAGGGGCGGCCGATTGCAATGAGGGTCCACTGATGGAAATTGAACGCGAGCGCCACTGCGGTAAGGAGGCAGAGGGCGGCCACGACCGGCGCGCTATCGACCCATTGCCATCCGTAAAGCATCACCACGATGTCGCGGGCGAACAAGGCAGTCACTAGCAAAGGCGGCCAACTCAACACAGTGAGGTAGCTGCATGCCTGTGCCAAGGGGGTGTGCAACTCGTCGCCGGCATGATGTTTTCGCGACATGAATGGCACTACCGCATAGTTGACGGCCGGCCCGGCAACCTGCATGAAAATCCCCGCGGTGGCGTTCGCGCGGCTCAGGAGCCCGACGTCGCGCGCGCTTCCCATCTTGCCCAGCATCAGGTCCGGAAGCGCGTTGTTGATGCTGGTGACAACGCTCCCGATGATGGAACCGCCGCCAAACCTGACCACGCCGCGCCACCCGCGCAGGGAGGGCATCCAGGGTTTACCCGGGGGGCGGAAAAAACTCAGTGAGATCCCCGAGACGATGATGTTCAACAGGTTCGCCCACGCCATGGACATGTAGCTGAATCCGGCGTAGGCGAGCACCAGCACCGAAACGTTGTAGGTCAGCACGCCGGCAATGCTGGCGAGTGCCTGTTCCCTGGCGCGCAGTTCGCGTGACAGAAGGGCATTGGTGATCGCCCCGAGCGGAATGAAAACAAAGCCTACGGCGAGCACCTGCATCACCGGGCGAATGCCCGGCTGCTTGAAATAGTCCGCCAGCCATCCGCTGGCGATGAATAGCACCCCACCCATTGCAAGCGACGAAGCAACCATCACGCCTGTGGCGGCGCGCAGCTTTTCGTCCGTGAGGTCCTTTTCCTGCTGGATGTAGCCTGATATGCCGAATTCCCGGAACGTATGCGCGAACGCGACCATCGCTACCGTCATTGAAAAAATACCGACTTCGGCAGGGGTGAGCAGGCGTGACAGCACGAGGATCGTGGCAAAGCTGATCACGGTCGCGCCGTTGCTGGAGAGGAACGTGATCAGTACGGACTTGCGCAGCGTGGTCATCTACTCTTCACTATTCCGTACTTGATCGTGAGTTGCAGCGAATGCTACTTGCTTTGCGGGAGGTCGCTGGGTGCGACGTTCAAGCCGGAAAATGGTCCAAGCTGGCCGCAGCCGAGGCCGCCGGGTATCTGTTTCAACGGATGGGGAACAAAACAATGATGGCCTGTAACGTCACGAGGCCTCGCATCATGATTTTATAGGTCATCTCGTGCGCATCAGGCCGAGAGAAACGACGATAACGCCGCTGTTTTTTCCGCCAACAGGTGTCCATGAGTACCGAAAGGGAACGGGGTGCACCGGTTTTGTTGCGGGATTGAGGAGAATTCCCTGCATGTAACGCGGCTATTCCGATTCACGGGTGTTTTGTTATTCGACCATAATCACAAACAAACGCCGTGAAGCAGTGTGCTGGTTTTCGGGGCTGACGTTTGGATTGACGCTCAACATTTCAGAGGATAGCCATGTTTTTGGTGTCCCATCTCATCAATGCGTATGCGCGTCTCGCGGGCCCGCGTACGGCGCACGAACTCTACCTTCGCCGTCTGGAGCGGTGGCGTACGTTTGAAGCGGAATACTTCCTGCTCGATCATCTTGTCGACAAACGCCGTGCGAGCGTGGATGTGGGTGGAAACGAAGGCATCTATGCCGGACGTCTGTCGCGCCTTTGCCCGCATGTGCATTGTTTTGAGCCAATTCCTTGGATGGCGGATGCTCTTGCGGCCAAACTGCGCGCCAATGTCAGCATTCACAGATCTGCGGCGACCAATTGTACGGGTCGGGGCGTTTTGAAAATTCCATATGACAGGGATGTCGAGTTGCATGGGACTTCCACCATCGAGGCGCAGAACCCACTTCCTGGGTCCACGCACTACAAGGAGGTGCCTTGCGAGTTGGTTCGTCTTGATGACGTGATCAATGAGCCTGTGGGGTTCATGAAAGTCGATGTCGAAGGTCATGAACTCGCGGTTTTGCAGGGCGCCGAGCGCATTCTCAGGAATGATCGTCCGGTGTTGCTGGTCGAGAGCGAGAACCGCCATAACCCGGACGCGCCGGAGTCCATCATTGCGATGCTGAATGATTTGGGTTATGGGGGATTTTTTCTGGAGGACGGGCGCTTGCGGCCATTGTCTGCATTCAAGCGCGAGCGCGATCAGGATGCCAAGAATTTGGTCGTCGCGAATGGGCGGTTCGAGCGAGCAGGGACGTATGTCAATAATTTCATTTTCCTGGCCTGAGCAGCCGAAAAGCCCTCGCACGGTGCTTGAATTTCGAAATCCATTTCCGAGATGTTAGGGAAGAGACTCAGAGCGCAATGATTGGTGATCGCGAATTTGTGTTTCTTCGTTTCTGCGCGGGCCATGTGCAGGCATCATCGACCGGCAAAACTCGGTGTGTGCCCCCCAGATATCGGGAGAATGCTTGGGAAGCGGCGCCGGTGAAGCGCCTTCCTGATGAACGCGTTTGCGGTCGGTGGATTTCCGACCATTTCACCGCTTCTCGCCGGATTTCTCTTTGCTATATTGGTTTGGCGTATTGATCCTGATGTGCCGCCTGTCTTGCCGCGGCCCCGGGATCCGTTTAAGTTTTCGAGCACTTTCGAATTTTGTGATGCTACCGATTTCTGGTCGCTCCAAG
>CANGUJ010000466.1 GCA_947456845.1 Burkholderiales bacterium
GCCCTCGCGCGCGAACGCCAGGCTGATCGCCGCGCCCATGCCCTTGGCCGGGCCGGTGATGACGACCACCTTGTTCTTGAGGTGCAGGTCCATGGCGATTCGCTTACTTGCCGGTGACGGTGAGCTTGCTGGGGCGGTCGGCGCGCGGCGGCAGGAAGGCGCGCGAGAACACTTCGTCACGGGCCGGTTTGCGGGTCAGGCCATTTGCTTCAACCACCACGTTGATGGAACGCTCGAGGCGCTCGTCAACCACGTCGCCCAGGCCGATTTTGGCCATCTCGGGGCCGCTCATCTCTTCCTTGATGGTGTAGAGCAGGCGTTCCTTTTCGATGTCGCGCTTGACCAGGGGTTCGCGCTTCAATACGGTATCCATGGCGGCATCCGGGTTGGCCAGCGTGTCGCCGATGGCGCGGTTGATCGCCTTCAACAGGCCGCGCACCGCGTTGGGGTTGTCCTTCGCAAGCTGCTTGGAGACGACGATGGCGTTGCTGTAGAGGTCCAGCCCGTGGTCGGCATAGCTGATGAAGCGCATGTCCTTTTCCGGGTCGATGCCGATCGCCTTGGCCGAGAACCAGATGGTGTTGACAAAGCCGAACACCGCATCGACCTGGCCCTGGCGCAGCATCTGCTCGCGCAGGTTGGGGCTCATGTTGGTGATGTTGACCTTGGAGGCGTCGATCTTGGCGGCCCTGGCAAAGGCCGGGAACAGCTTCAACGCGCCGTCGTTGGCCGGCCCGCCGATGGTCTTGCCTTCGAGGTCCTTGGGCGTCTTGATCGGGCTGTCCTTCTTCACCGCGATGGTGAAAGGCGGCACGTTGTAGACCATGAACACCGCCAGTGGCGCCTCGGCGGGCCTCTTCGACGCCAGGTCGATCAGGGCATTGATGTCGCCGAAACCGACGTTGTAGGCGCCGGAGGCCACCTTGATGATGGAGGCGGCAGAGCCTTCGCCCTGGTCGATCTCCACGTCCAGGCCCTCGGCCTTGAAATACCCCTTGTCCTGGGCGATGAAGAACCAGGCCTGCGGGCCCTGGTACTTCCAGTTGAGGATCATCTTGAGCTTGGTCTGGGCGACGGCGACCGGGGCGTGGGTGCCCAGTATCAGCGCGCAAGCGGCAAGTCCGGCGGCAAACAGGCGTTTCATGGCGGCTCCTTGGGGATGGAAACGAAACAAGCAACGCATGAGTCGCATGATAGGTGCCAGACCTGCTGCACAACTGGTGCTATATTCACCATGCACCGTTCGAATTTTTGCAACACTGGCGCGTTTGCCGGTCTGCCAGGAGGCCAGGCGTGCAGCTTCAGTACCTGCGGGTGTTTTCGCATATCGAGGCCGTGGCGCGCGCCGGTTCCATCCGCAAGGCGGCCGAGGCGCTGTTCATCACGCCCTCGGCGCTCGACCGGCGCGTGCAGGACCTGGAGGCGGAGTTGGGCGTGGCGCTGTTCGAGCGTCATGCGCGCGGCATGCGCCTGACGGCGGCCGGAGAAGTGTTTTTGCACCATGTTCGTGCGCAGCGCGCCGATTTTGAGCGTGTGCAGACGGAGATCGAACTTCTCAAGGGCGTGCGGCGCGGCGCGGTGGGTATTGCCGCCAGCCAGGCGCTGGCTTATTCGGTGTTGCCCGAGGTGATCAACGGGTTTCGGGCGGCCAATCCGGGCATCAGTTTCAAGGTGCACATCTGCGACCGGCAGGCGGTGGTTGCGTCATTACGCGCCTTCGAGGCCGATCTGGGGCTGGTGTACAACGTCCAGCCCGCCGGCGACCTGACGCTGCTCATGCAGGTGGAGCAGCGCCTGTGCGCGGTGATGGCGGATGGGCACCCGCTGGCGGCGCAGGTGTCGGTGAAGATGCGCGATTGCGTCAGGTTTCCGCTGGCGCTGCCGGACCCGAGCCTGGGCGGGCGCGCCATCCTGGACGGGTTTTTCGCCCGCAGCTCGCTGCAGCCCAACGTGGTGCTCGAGTCCAATTCCTTCGAGATGCTGCGCAACTATGTGCGCGGCAACGACGCAATCTCGTTCCAGGTGCAGGTGGGCACGCCGCTTGCGCGCGTGCAGGACGGCGTGACCGCGCGCGCCATAGAGGAGCGCGCCTTCCCGCGCCAGCCGCTCACGGTGGCGCAGTTGAAGGGAAGACATCTGCCGCAGCCGGCGGTGCGCTTTCTCGCGAGTTTGCGGGATGCCTTGTAGCTCGCGCTTGTTTACCTTGCCTGATCCGGAAAGCCCGCCCTCAGCCCATGCCATTGACCCCGTTTGACCTGCGCCGCACCGGTGAGATCCTCGCCGCCGCCGCGCAAAGCGAAATCCTGCCGCTGTTCCGCCGCCTGGATTCGACGCAGATCCGCCGGAAGACCTCGGCCTTCGATGTAGTGACCCATGCGGACGAAGCCGCCGAGGCCTTCATCACCCGCAATCTGCTATCGGCCTTTCCCGGCGCGGTGGTGGTGGGCGAAGAGGCGGTGCATCGCGACCCGGGCTTGATGGACGCGATCGCGACGGCGGAGCTGGCCTTCATCGTCGACCCGATCGACGGCACCAAGAATTTCGTCTCCGGCCTGCCGTTGTTCGGCGTGATGGCCGCGGCCACCTCGCACGGCCGCGTGATCGCCGGCGCCATCCACGACCCGTTGCGCGGCGATTGCGCCTACGCGCTGGCAGGCGGCGGCGCCTGGCTGGAGCATGCCGACGGCTCGCGCATGGAGATGCAGGTGGCCGCGCCGGTGCCGGTGGCGCAGATGGAAGGCATCGTCGGCACCACCTTCCTGCCGGAGCCGCTGCGCACCCAGGTGAATTCGCGCCTCTCGCGCTTGTCTACCACCACCTGGCTGCGCTGCTCCGCGCACGAGTACCGCACCATCGCCGCCGGCCACTGCCACATCCTCTTCTACAACAAGCTCATGCCCTGGGACCACGCGGCCGGCTGGTTGATGCACCAGGAGGCGGGTGGTTACAGCGCGCATTTCGACGGCTCGCCATACCTACCGACGCACACCAGCGGCGGGCTGATCTATGCGCCGGACGAGACGAGCTGGCGAGCGGTGAGGGCGGCGTTGCTGGAGGATTGACGTAACGACGAATTCGGGGATTTGTCGTTTGAATGCACAGAAAATTAAGCGGCGACGTGCTGCGCAAGGGCTTCCTGGGCAAGCGTGTTGATGCTCTTGCCCTCAGCCTGCGCGGCGATGGCGAGTTTTTCATGAAGGTCCGGCGGAATGCGAAGGTTGAACTTGCCGGAATAGCTGCGACGCGGCTCGATACCCTTCTCCTTGCATACTTCAAGGAAGACAGACAAGGATTTCCTGAACTCCGCTCTGAGCTCCTTAGGAGTCCTGCCATAGAAATCGGCGCCGCCAGTGAGCCCAAGGATCTCGCCTCTGAACATGTCGATTTCAGCGTCGTACTCGATCTTCGCGTTGTAGCCATCTACCGTCA
>CANGUJ010000467.1 GCA_947456845.1 Burkholderiales bacterium
CACGGCAGCGCGAAATGGCTATATGATCGGCGCGCCACGCCAATCAAAGGAAGCCTCATGCCGCTCACCCACACCGCCCGCATGGAAGCCCAGGACTACTATCAGGTGGCGCCGGACGCCACGCGCGCCTTGCGCGAGCTGGGCGCGGCGGTCGAAGCCTCCGGCCTCGATCCGGGCATGCTGGAACTGATGAAGCTGCGCGCCTCCCAGATCAATGGCTGTACCTACTGCCTGCAATACCACCTCAACGTGGCGCGCATGCTCGGCGTGCCGCAGCACAAGCTGGACCTCGCCGGCGTGTGGCGCGAGGCGGGCGTGTTCACCGAACGCGAGTGCGCCGCCCTGGCGATGACCGAGGCACTCACCGCGCGTCTGCCGGAAGGATTGCCGGACGACCTGTGGGCGGAGATCCGCGCCCTCTTCAGCGAGGGCGAAACCGCCTTCCTCGCCGCGGCGATCGCCAACATCAACGCCTGGAACCGCATCGCCATTGCCATGCGCTTCGCACCGCCGGTGCCGCGCCACGAGTAGGACGCAGCCCCGGCCGCCGCCCGGCGCCTCGATGACGAAACCCCCATGCCCTTCGACTTCCTGCCCGCGCCTCCGCTCGCACTCAACACCCTGGCCGTTTTCGGGCTGCTGCTCGGCTTCGGCGCCGTCGGCGGCTACATCGCCCATCGATTCGAATGGCTGCCGAGCATCACCGGCTTCATGCTGGTGGGCTTCGCGCTGGGCCCGAGCGGGCTGGGCGTGATTTCCGCCGGCACCCTCGCGGAATCGCGGGTGCTGGTGGACATCGCGCTCGGCCTGATCCTCTACCGGCTCGGCCTGTCGCTGGACGTGCGCGCGGTGCTGCGCTCGCGCTTCCTGATGGCGGCCGCCGCCCTGGAAAGCATCCTCACGCTGGCGGGCGTGTGGGGCGTGCTCGCCCTGCTGGGCGTGCCTTCGCTGACCGCCGCGCTGATCGGCGCGATCACCATCTCGTCATCGCCGGCGGTGCTGATCCATGTGTCGCACGAGCTCAAGGCGGCCGGCCCGGTGACCGACAACGCGCGCGCCCTGGTGGCCATGAACAACGTGATCGCCTTCCTCGTGTTCATCGCGGTGCTGCCGGGCCTGTTCGCGGCCGCGCAGGCGCCCTGGCAGAACACCGTGTTCAGCCCGCTGTACCGGCTGTTCGGCTCGCTGTTGCTGGCCGTGGCGATCGGTTATGCGCTGCACCGCCTGGCACGCATGTCAAAGCAGGCCACCCAGTACCGCCTGGCGCTGGTGATCGGGGCGGTCATGCTGGCGCTCGGGCTGGCGCAAATGCTCAACCTTTCGATGCTGCTGGCGCCGCTGGCCCTGGGCATCGTGGTGCGCAATCTGGAGAAGAAGGCGCTCATCGCCGACGTCGAGTTCGGCGAGGCCTTCGAACTGTTCTTCATCGCGCTGTTCGTCTTCGCGGGCGCGAACCTGCATGTGCACGAACTGGTCAAGTACGCGCCGCTGGCCTTCGCGCTGGTGGCGGTGCGCTCGCTGGCCAAATGGGGCGGCGTGCTCGCCACCGGCACGGCCTGCCGGCTGCCACGGGAACAGTCGCGCTCGACCGGGCTGCTGCTGATCCCGATGGCGGGCCTGGCGATCGGCCTGGTCAACACCACGCAGAGCCTGTTTCCGGACGCCTCGGCCATGGTGTCGGCCATCGTGCTGGCCGCCGTTGCGATCTTCGAGACCATCGGCCCGCCGATTGCCGCCCAAGCCTTCAGGATGGCAGGAGAAGTCGGCAAGGCCGCGGACAACCACGGCTGAAGGCGGGCCGGGATTCAGTCCAGCCGGGTGCCCGAGGCGGCCACCGCCGCAGCCCAGCGCGGCGTCTCGGCCTTCAGATAGGCGAGGAAATCGCCCGCCCCGAGAAAGGCGGGATCGGCTCCCTGCTGGACCATGCGCTCGCGCAGCGCGCCATCCTCCAGCACCTGCCGGAAGGCGCCCGAGAGGCGCTCCACCACATCCCGGGGCGTGGCCGCCGGCGCGAGGATGCCGTAGAAGCCCACCACCTCGAAGTTGCGAATGCCGGCCTCGGCCATGGTGGGCGTGTCCGGCAGGGCGACGTTGCGCTCGCGGCTGGTCACGGCCAGCGCGCGGACCTTGCCCTGCTTCGCGTACTGGGCCGCCTGCGGCACCGACTCGGCCATGAACTGCACCTGGCCGGCCATCAGGTCCACGAAGGCGGGGGCGCTGCCCTTGTAGGGGACGTGGGTCATGGAAATGCCCGCGGCCTGCTTGAGCATTTCCGGCACCAGGTGCGAAATGCCGCCGTTGCCGGCCGAGCCGAAGTTGATCTTGCCCGGGTTGGCCCTGGCGTAGGCGATGAATTCCGGCAGCGTCCTGGCCGGCACCGCGGGGTTGACGATCAGGAGCAGCGGCTGCTGCGCGGTGCGCGCGACGGGCGCGAAATCGCGCAGGGTGCTGTAGGAAAGCCGGGGGTAGACCGCGGGGTTGATCACCATCGTGCCGGTGTTGGCCAGAAGCAGGGTGTAGCCGTCGGGCGCGCTCTTGGCCACCGCATCGGCCCCCACCGCGCCGCCGGCGCCGCTCTTGTAGTCGATGATCACGCTCTGGCCGAGTGCCGCGGCGAGCCGGTCGGACATCAGCCGCATGTGCGCATCGAGCGGACCGCCGGCCGGAAAACCGATGACGACCTTGACCGGTTTCTCGGGCCAGGCTGCGTGCGCCGTGGCGCACGCAGCGGCGATGCACAGGGCTGCGATGCGCAGGGCCGCGGTGCACAGGACCGGCAAGCGACGCGATGAAGTCATGGCGAATCCGACGTGATGTGGGGCGGTAGGCCGGATTCTAGCCAAGCGGGACGGCATGCCCTGCGGGTGCAGGGCGGCGCGCGTCAGGCGCGCGCGCCGTGCACCAGCGTCTCGAACAGGTCGGGCGGGCCCATCTGGCCGCCCTTGAGCATGATTTCCACGCCATCCATGTGCGCCGCGTCCGAACGCAGGCGGCACAGCGGCACGCCATGCGACAGCGCGCCGCCATAGGCGAGGCCCCAGGCATCCAGCGCGCCCAGCGCATAGCTCGAGGTATCCCCGCCGGCTACGCCGACGCGCCTGACCGGCACGCGGTCGAGGACGGCGCGCAACAGGGTGCCGCAGGCGCGCGCCAGGACGGTCGGGGACACGTCGGGCGTGGGGCCGGCGCCATCGGCCGGCGCCGTGAACGCCAGCACGTGGCGCCCGGCGCCCAGGTGCGTGACGATCGCCTCGCGCAGCTGGTGGAGATAGGCGGCATCGCCGCTTGCGAGGCGCGCGGCTGCCAGCGCGATACGCGTGAACGAGGCCGCATGGGCGACCTGGGCCGCCGTCACCGGCGACAGGCTGCCGGAGAGCAGGAACACCGGCGCATCCGCGGCCGCCACCGCGAAG
>CANGUJ010000468.1 GCA_947456845.1 Burkholderiales bacterium
AAAATATATCTTTAAATCAATTATGTAGAAGTGGGGTTTCAAGTTATTTATATCTTGTCGCCTTTGCGTAAGCGGCGCTACTTGCGCCCCGAGCGATTGGCGAGTTAAAGAGATTTCTTGAAGGGCAGACATAGTCTGCCCTTTGTCGTTTCTGCGGCAGCATGCCAAGATACTCAACTTCGACTTGCCGAAGGTGAAACCCTACATTCAGGGCTTTACCTTACCGAATGCAAGCGCAGCATAAGCGTCATGGGGTGTAGTGATGATGCTTGAAACCCGTAGTGTTCGTAGAACTGTTTCGCGCGGTCGTGAAGTGCATGCACGAGCAACGCACGAACCCCCGCGTTTTGGGAAATCGCCACTGCTCGATTGACGGCGTCCTGAAGCAAGGCTGCCCCAAGCTTCATGCCACGAGCGCGATGGTCGACGGCAAGCCGGCCAAGGACTATCACAGGCACGGGGTCCGGCATATTCCGGCGCACGGGGCTGGTTGCCATCTGGTGCGACACCGCACCAGCCGCCATCGCGTAGTAGCCGACTACTCGGCCGCCCTCGGCTGCGACCACAAACGTTCGGCTGGCACCACTCAATTGATTGGCCAACGCGCGGCGCTTGAGCCAATCGTCGAGAACGGCTTCACCGCAGTTGAATCCGTCCAGCAGGTGTGTGGTCAGGAGCGGCGCTGGCGGGCCGAGCAGCAAGCTCATTTCCGCTTGCTGCTCCAGGGAGCCTTCACCGCCATGAGTCGCTCAAGCCCTTGATTGGCGCGGGGAGGTGCGTCAAGCATCATCGTGAATTTCTTGAACTTTTCGGCATCCAGGCTGAAAAACACCTGGTCGAGCACCACGGCCTGCGCCTTGTCGCAGGCCGCCTCTAGCATGAAGTCCGAACGGTTCTTGCCCAGCAGGTTGGCGGCGTGATCAATCAAGTCACGCTGCTCAGGCAATGCCCGTAAATTGATGGCGGCGTCACGCATGTATCATCCTTTTTGCATACACAATAGATACACGAACTTTAATCGCATGTGTATTCGTTGTCAATACGCGCGGCGGTTGAATCGACTTTTCGCGTTATCGAGTCATCGGAGGGTCGTCGATGTCTCGACAGTTGTCGCGGGTCAAGTGGGTTCGTGTCCCACAGAGTGGTGTAAGTCCCTAGTCCGGAGAGGTTGGGATGCGGGTACTCAGCGAGTCACGGCAGACAGGCGGGCGCGAGGACTTTCGCTCAAGGATTGCAGGTTCGGCAACCAACCCGCGCCGGAGGCTCGCTCCGTCATGAGCGCCCGCACTGGCAGGCGGTGCTACCATGCCTGATGCATTGCCGGCGCTGTGCGCCGTCCCCATCGCTGATTGAAAGGTCCCGCATGTTCCGTGCCTCCTCCGCCGCGCTTGTGCTGCTGCTGGCCGCAGGCACCGCCATCGCCGCCGACCCGCCTCGTGCCAACACGGTCGAGTTGCAGGCCGAGGCCCAGCGCGAGGTCGCCAACGACCTGCTCAACGCCACGCTCTACGTGGAATTGAGCGATGCCAATCCGGCGGCGCTCGCCAACGGCCTCAACAAGGCGATCGGCGAGGCCCTGCGGGTCGCCAGGGAATACAAGAGCGTGCGCGTACGCAGCGGCGCCAATCAGACCTACCCGGTGTATTCGCGGCCGGGCGCGCTGCAGGGCTGGCGCGGGCGTGCCGAAATCCGCCTCGAGAGCCGCGAATTCGACGCGGCCACCGCGCTGATCGGCCGGCTGCAGTCGAGCCTGCAGCTCGGCGGACTTCACTTCAGTGTCGCCGCCGACAGCCGTCGCGTCGTCGAGAACGAGTTGATCGCGGAGGCGATCGGTGCCTTCCGCGCGCGTGCCGAGATCGTGCGCGGCGCGCTCGGCGGCCGCGCCTACCGCATCCAGCGGCTCAGCCTCAACAACAACAGCTTCATGCCCCAGCCGCGCGCAATGGCGGCGCGCGCCGCCGTTGGCTCGCCCGAGGTCCTGGCGCCCGCCGTTGAAGCGGGGGTGAGCACGGTGTCGGTCACCGTCGCCGGCGCGATCGAGGTACTCGACTGACCCGCCAAAGGCGGCGCCGTCAGATCGGCGCAGCCGCCAGCCGGATCAGCGCCCAGCCCGCCAGCGCGATGTGCGCCAGCGTGATCAGCACCGACAAGCCGTGCAGCGCGGCGAAGCGGCGCCGCCGCCCGCTGTCGGTGGCGTCGTTGATGGCCGGCATGAGCATCTGGCGGGTCGGCACGGTCGATACCGCGATGGCGGCCAGGACCGCGCAGGCAGCGCGGTCCACCGGCCAAGCGGCGCCGGCTGCGATCGCGGCCGTGAAAATCACCCACAGGTAGAAAGGCGGGAAGGCGCGGCGGATCAGCGCGCGCGCCTCTTGCAGCGGCAATGCCGTGAACACGAAGGCGGCGAAGCCGCCGGCGAACAACCCCATGCCGCCGAACAGCGCGGCAGCCGCGAGCAGCGCGGCACCATGAAGCCATGCGGCCATCGCGTCTCCTAGCACCAGCGGCTGACGCGCACCGCGCCAGACGATCCGGCCGCCACCATCCACAGCCAGGGGCGCAGCCATGCGCTCGGCGTGCCGCCCAGGTGTTTCCGCGCGTCGTCGCGGTGGTGCAGCTCGTCCCGGCGGCAGGCGTCGAGCATGGCCCGCAGTTCGGCCAGCGCGGGCGATGCCTCGCACCCGTCGATGAACGCGAGCTGCGCGGCGTAATGCGTATCGACGAAGGTCTCGACCGCGGCGATGGTGGCGTAGACGGCGCGCGGGCCCGCCAGCGCCGGCAGCGCGCCGGTAAGCCAGCCCGCCACGCGCCAGAGGGGCAGCAGGCGGCTGCGCGGTACCGCCGGGGCCACCGCCTCGATCAGGGCTAAGTGGCGCGCTTCGGTATCGAGATGCGCGCGTGCAAAGGCGCGCACCCGAGGGTCGCGCGCGACGGCGAGGATGCCGCGATAGATCATCACCGCGCCGGCCTCGCCGGCATGGTCGGTGCGCAGCTCGCGCCTGAGGGCGGCGGGCCAGCCCGTAACGCGCCCGGCGGGGCGCCAGGCGCGGCGCACCCCTAGGAACAGGCGATAGCCGGCTTCAAGGACGACGAGCGCACCGGGCACACGCGCCAGCGCGGCCACCGCGCGAAACGCGGGCAGGCGTTGCCAGATCGCCACGAATCCTGCCGCGCCGCTGAACAGCCGGCCCTCGGCATCGCGCACATGCAGGCGTGCCAACGCCTGATCTCGGGTGAGGTCGGCACCCAGCTTCTCGGGCGCGCAGCCGCTGGCATCCACCCAGTCCAGGCCATCGCCGCCGGTCATGGCGCGGTAGGCGGCTATCTCGCGCCGGCACAGCGGACAGGCGCCATCGAAGTAGACCACGGGCAGGCGCGACGGGGGCGCTTCGGGGG
>CANGUJ010000469.1 GCA_947456845.1 Burkholderiales bacterium
CGGAATCACGTCGCCGACAATGGCCATCACCACCGAGCCCACCACGCCGCCGGAAGCGCCGGCCAGGGCACGCGCCGCCAGCAGGGACCAGAATCCCGGCGCGAGCGCACAGGCGAGGGTGGCGGCCACGAAGATCGCATAGACCCACCGGAGCATGCGGCGGCGATCGAAGCGGTCGATGAAAAAGCTCGCCCCGAGGCCCGCCAGCGATGCCGCAACCGCATACACGGCCACCAGGTAGCCGAACTCATGCGCGGCGATACCCCAAAGGCGCATGAACTGTGGCGCCAGCGGCGTGAGGATCATGAAGTCCAGCAGATGCGTGAATTGCAACCCGGCCAGCAGCCATAGCAGGAAACGCTCGCGGCGGGCGGATACGGCAACTGCGGACGGGGACATGGAATGGACCGTGGGCCGCAATGGAAAACGGCCCGGTGCTCGCGCACCGGGCCGACCATTCGAACCTGGTGCCGCTTGTCTGAATCGAACAGACGACCTACGCGTTACGAGTGCGTTGCTCTACCGACTGAGCTAAAGCGGCGAAGACAAGGATTTTAGCAAGATTTGGCCCTGCCGGCGTACCGGATCAGGCCGAGAGCATCTCGCGCGCCGCCTTGCGGGTGGTCGCGGTGATCTCGCTGCCGCCCAGCATGCGCGCGATCTCCTCGACCCTGCCACGGGCGTCCAGCGGCGCCACCTTTGACAGGGTCTGCCCCCCCGCTGTCTGCTTGGATACCTGCCAGTGGCTGTCCCCGCGCGACGCCACCTGCGCCAGGTGCGTCACGCACAGCACCTGGCGTTCCTTCGCCAGTTCGCGCAACCGGCGCCCGACCTTGTCGGCGACCGCACCGCCGATGCCGGCATCGACCTCGTCGAAGATGAGGGTCGGCACCTGTGCCGCCCGGCTGGTGATGACCTGGATGGAAAGCGCGATGCGCGACAATTCTCCGCCCGAGGCCACCCGTCCGAGGGGACGCGGTTCGACCCCGGCATGGCCGGCCACCAGGAATTCGACGCGCTCGGCCCCGTAAGCGCCGCCCTCCTCCAGCGGCTCCAGCCGGACCTCGAAGCGCCCGCCCGCCAGGGCCAGGTCCTGCATGGCTTCGGTGACCTGCTTCGACAGCTTCGCACCGGCCTTGGCGCGCGCGGCCGTCAGTCCCTTGGCGGCGGCCGCGTACTCCGCCTGCGCCTTACTGACCTCCGCCTCAAGCGCCACGGTGTCGGCCGCCAGCCTCAACTCGGCGAGACGCTCGCGCAACCGCATGCGCTCGGCCGGCAACGCGTCGGGTGAAATGCGCAGCCGGCGCCCGGCGCCATGCAAGGCTTCCACCCGCGCCGACACCTCGGCCAGGCGCTGCGGGTCGAGGTCGGCGCGGCGCAGGTATTGCGACAGTTCGCGGCCGGCCTCCTGGACCTGGATGCGCGCCGGCTCGACCAGTTCGACCACCTGCGCGAGCGCCGGATCGTACTCGGCCAGGTCGGCCAGGCGCGCGGCCACCCCGGACAGGACGGTCAATACAGAATCGTCGCCTTCGACTAGCGCCTGGCTGGCCGCGCCCGCGCCCTCGATCAGGCTCGCCGCGTTCGACAGGCGGGTATGTTCGCGCTGCACCGCGTCCCATTCGCCTTCGGCGGGATCGAGCCGCTCGAGTTCCTCGAGCCGCCAGGCGGTCTGGTCACGCTCGTCGGCGATCCGCTGCGCATCCTCCCTCGCCGCCGTCAATGCGTCGCGCAGGCGCTTGAAGCGGCCGAACGCGTCGCGCACGGCCCCCACCTGTGGCCCGAGCCCCGCGTGGTCGTCCAGCAAGGCGCGCTGTGACTCGGCCCGGCCGAGCGACTGGTGCGCGTGCTGTCCATGGATGTCGATCAGGAATTCGCCGGCCTCGCGCAGTTGCGCCAGCGTCGCGCTGCGGCCGTTGATGAAGGCGCGCGAACGTCCCGAGGCGTCGATAACGCGCCGCAGGATGCAGCCGCCCTCCTCGCTGGCCAGTTCCTGCGCCGCAAGCCATGCCGCGAGGGGCCCGGGCGCATCGAAGTCGGCGCTGATCTCCGCCTGGCGCGCGCCCTGGCGCACCACGCCGGCATCGCCGCGTTCCCCCAGCGCCAGCGCCAGCGCGTCGACCAGGATGGACTTTCCCGCGCCGGTCTCCCCGGTCAGGACCGTGAAGCCGGCGCTGAACTCGAGTTCCAGCGATTCGACGATCACGAAATCGCGAACGGTGAGAAAGCGCAGCACGTCAGGGGCACTCCCGATGCGAAAAACCGGCGCCGCCGTCCCTAATGGGCGGGCGGCAACGCGCTCCAGTGGAGCTTTTCGCGCAACATGCGAAAGTAGTCGTAGCCGCGCGGGTGCAGCAGGCGGATCCTGTGCTGCGAGCGCCGCACGGTGATGCGATCGCGGTCGATCAGCGAGAAGTGGGCCTGACCGTCGAAATGCGCGCCCGCATCACGCCCCCGCGTCAGGGTCATCTTGACCTCGCAATCGTCCGACAGCACGATCGGGCGGTTCGACAGCGCATGCGGCGCGACCGGAACAAGCACGATGGCCGGCAGGTTGGGGTGCAGGATCGGGCCGTTGGCCGATAATGCGTAGGCGGTCGAACCGGTCGGGGTGGCGATGATGAGCCCGTCGGCGCGCTGGTTGTAGACGAACTTGTCGTCAATCGAAACCGTCAGTTCGATCATGCCGCCGATGGCGCCGCGGCTGACCACGACGTCATTCAAGGCCAGGGTGTCGAGCAGGACCTGCCCCTGGCGGGTCACGGTGCCCTGCAGGATGTTGCGCTCTTCGGCGTCGTACTCGCCCTCGAGAATCGCCTTGAGGGCCTTTTGCGTGTCTTTCAGGGCGATGTCGGTCATGAAGCCGAGGCGCCCCTGGTTGACCCCGACCAGCGGCACGCCGTGCGGCGCGACCAGGCGCGCCACCGACAGCATGGTGCCGTCGCCGCCCACCACCACCGCGAGGTCCGCACCGGCGCCGAGTTCGTCGATGGAGGCGGTCGCGTGGGCCGCAAGGCCGATGTTCTCGGCGGTGTCGCGCTCGATGAGCACGTTGTAGCCGCCGTCCTTGAGGAAGGCTGCGATCGCCGCAAGCGGCTCGGCGATGCCCTGGCTCTGGTATTTGCCGACCAGTGCGATCGTGCGGAAGGCGTTTTGCATGACGCGCATTAAATCACATGGCGGGATCGCCCCGCCCGCGTGCACACCGGCCGGCCCGTGGCGACATGTGCAACAATCCCCCGCATCCGACAGGCCACCGACTCCCCTCGCCGATGATGTTCCGCCCGCTGCTTCTCCTCCTGCTGCTGCCGGCCGCGGTCGCGGCGCAGGGCAACGCCCTGCGCATCGGCCTGGCGGCCGACGTGACCTCGCTCGACCCGCACCAC
>CANGUJ010000470.1 GCA_947456845.1 Burkholderiales bacterium
AAGGCCCGTTCGGTTGCGCCCGCGGCGGCCGGCCCGGCGGGAGAATCCGGGGGCGCATCCCGTAAAATACGTTGGGTGTTTATCGTATGCTCGTTCGTATGCTCCTGCGTACGCTCCTTTCCGGCGCGTGTGCGCCTGGCGCTGTGCGCAATTGTGCTGCTGGCGGCGGCCGGCGCGGCGCAGGCCGATCTCTATGGTTTTGTCGACGACCAGGGACGCATCCACCTGGCCAATGAAAAGGTCGACGAGCGCTACGAGTTGTTCGTCAAGGGCGAGACCGCCACCGAATTCAGGCTGACCTCCGAACTCAAGTACCTGCCCGCCCCGCCGGAACTGACCGACCACATCATCTTCAAGCGGGTGCAGAAGACGCCCAATGTCGCGCGCTATGACGCCCTGGTGCAAGAGCACGCGCGCCGGCAGGGCCTCGAGCCGGCGCTGGTCAAGGCGGTCATCGCGGTCGAATCGGCCTACGACCCGGCCGCGGTATCGCCCAAGGGCGCGGTAGGCCTGATGCAACTCATCCCGGGTACCGCGGCGCGCTACGGCGTGAAAAGAATCGCCGATCCGCAGGACAACATCGCCGGCGGCACCCGCTACCTGCGCGATCTGCTCGACATGTTTGGCGGCAATCTGCCACTGGCGCTGGCCGGCTACAACGCCGGCGAAGGCGCGGTGCAGCGCTACCGGAACAGCATTCCGCCGTTTCCCGAGACCCAGGCCTATGTGAAGCTGGTGCTGCAGTTCTACGATCATTTCAGCGGGCCCAAGCGGGTAACGCGCGCGGTCGACACCGGCCGCATCCGCCTCACCATTCCCGGCCGGCGCAACCTGCCCGCCGCGGGCGTCCTCGCGCCTGGCCTGCTCAAGGAACCGGTGGCCGATCTCGGCGCGGTGCCGGCGCAGGCGGCGCAGTGAGTAGTGCACAGGGCAGGCTCAGAGGCTCCGCGGCGGCCGACTCCGGCACCGGCGACTTGTTCGCCGCCATGGATGACACAAACGAAGTGGAAAGCACGCAAGTGAATCAGCAAGACGAAAACCTCCAGGCTGCCCCGAGCGCGGTGGCGGACGATGCGGCCGGCCCGGATGCCGCGACAAACGCCGCGGCGGCATCGCCCGGTGCCTCCGCTGGCGGAGGCGGACCCCCGGCCGGAGGCGGACCCCCCGCCGGAGGCGGACCCCCCGCCGGAGGCGGACCATTGCCACCCCTGCCGGACGAAGACTACCTGCCGCTCGCCCTGTATGCCGAACGCGCTTATCTGGACTACGCGGTCTCGGTGGTCAAGGGCCGCGCGCTGCCGGACGTCGCCGACGGCCAGAAGCCGGTGCAGCGCCGCATCATTTTTTCGATGCACGAAATGGGCCTGGCGGCCAACGCCAAGCCGGTCAAGAGCGCCCGCGTGGTGGGCGACGTGCTGGGCAAGTTCCATCCGCATGGCGACCAGTCGGCCTATGACGCGCTGGTGCGCCTGGCGCAGGATTTTTCGCTGCGCTACCCGCTCATCGACGGGCAGGGCAACTTCGGCAGCCGCGACGGTGACGGTGCGGCCGCCATGCGCTACACCGAAGCGCGCCTGACGCCGATCGCGCGCCTGCTGCTCGACGAACTGGGCATGGGCACGGTCGACTTCGTGCCCAACTACGATGGTTCGTTCGAGGAGCCCAAGCGCCTGCCGGCGCGCCTGCCCATGCTGCTGCTCAACGGCGCCTCCGGCATTGCCGTCGGCATGGCCACCGAGATTCCCTCGCACAACCTGCGCGAAGTGGCCAGGGCGGCGGTGGCGCTGATCCGCAAGCCGAAGCTCGGGAATGCGGAACTGATGGAGCACATCGCCGGCCCGGATTTTCCCGGTGGCGGCCAGATCATTTCTTCGCGGTCCGAAATCGCCGATGCCTACGCGTCGGGGCGCGGTTCGCTCAAGGTGCGCGCGCGCTGGGTCACCGAGGAGATGGCGCGCGGCCAGTGGCAGATCGTGGTCACCGAACTGCCGCCCGGCAGTTCCACCCAGAAGGTGCTGGAGGAAATCGAGGAGCTTACCAACCCCAAGGTGCGGTCCGGCAAGAAGGCACTCACCCCGGAACAGCAGAACCTCAAGGCGCTGGTGCTCTCGGTGCTCGACACCGTGCGCGACGAGTCCGGCAAGGACGCCGCGGTGCGCCTGGTGTTCGAGCCCAAGACCTCGAAGATCGACCAGACCGAGTTCATGACCGTGCTCCTGGCCCATACCAGCATGGAATCCTCGGTGTCGATCAATATGGTCACCATCGGCCTGGACGGACGGCCGCGCCAGAAGTCGCTCTCCGAGGTGCTGGGCGAATGGGTGCATTTCCGCTTCGACACCGTCACGCGCCGTACCCGGCACCGCCTCGGGAAGGTGGACGATCGCATCCACATCCTCGAAGGGCGGATGATCGTCTACCTGAACATAGACAAGGTAATCCGCATCATCCGCGAGTCGGACGAGCCCAAGCCGGCGCTGATGCAGGCCTTCAGGCTCACCGAGCGGCAGGCCGAGGACATCCTGGAGATCCGCCTGCGCCAGCTGGCACGGCTCGAAGGCATCAAGATCGAGCAGGAATTGAAGGAACTGCAGAACGAAAAGAAGGAGCTCGAGCACCTGCTCGCCGATGACGCCGCGATGAAAAAGCTGGTGATCAAGGAGATCGAGGCCGACGCGAAGCAGTTCGGCGACGAGCGCCGCACGCTCATCGAGGAAGCCGGCCGCTCGGTCGTCACGCAAACCGTGCCGGATGAGCCGGTCACGGTGATCTTTTCCGAAAAGGGCTGGGTGCGCGCCCGCTCCGGCCATGGGCATGATGCGAGCCTGTTCACCTTCAAGGAGGGCGACGGCCTGTACGGCACCTTCGAATGCCGGACCGTCGACCAGGCGGTGCTGATCGGCTCCAACGGCCGCGCCTATTCGGTGTCGGTGGCGCAGTTGCCGGGTGCGCGCGGCGACGGCGTGCCGGTCACATCCCTCATCGACCTGGAATCCGGCACCCGCGTGCTGCACATGCTGGCCGGCCCGCCCGAGCAGCGCCTGCTGGTGGCGGCCACCAGCGGCTACGGTTTCGTGAGCAAGATCGGCGACCTGGTCTCGCGGGTGAAGGGCGGCAAGGCCTTCATGAAGATCGACGAGAAGAGCGAGCCGCTGCGGCCCACGCTCATCAGGGAGGGCCAGGCCAAGGTGGCCGTGATGGGCACGGCACAGCGCCTGCTGGTGTTCGGCCTGGACGAGGTGAGCACGCTCGCCGGCGGCCGCGGCGTGATCCTGATGGAACTCGACGTGAAGGAGAAACTGCTCGCCGTGGCATCGGTTGGCAGCGGCGGCATCGTGGTCGAGGGCGCCGGGCGCGGCGGCAAGGAATACAA
>CANGUJ010000471.1 GCA_947456845.1 Burkholderiales bacterium
CGCGTCCGCAGGATCGCGGGCGCGCGGCGAAGTGTAATTGCAAAGCGGCGCGGAGAACGCTGCGAAATGTGATTTGCGGCGGGCGGTGTGTCAGACGTGCAACATCGCCATCACGGCGAGCACGCCGCTGGCCGCGGCGGCGATGTAGACGCCGGTCTGCATCCATTTTTTCTTGGTGATCAGGGTGATGGCGGCCAGCGCGATGGCAACCTGGATGACCGTCATCGCCTGGGCCCAGCGGTGGTGCAGGTGGATCTGCTTTTCGGATTCGTCGTCCCAGCGCTTGGACTCGGCTTCGAATTTCTCCGCGTCCTTCTTGATGGCTTCCTTTTCTTCCTTGTAGCGCGCCACCTCTTTGCGGTACTTCTCGATATCCACACCAGGCAATGCCATCGCCAGTTCGGCCAGATTCTGCTTGTTGCTCTTGGCCTGGTAATAGTTCCACTGGTTGGAGGCCTCGGTCTTCTTGATCGCCGCGTTGTTCTTGTAGACCATGGCGTTGTTCTGCGTGGCGCCGCCCTGGTAGGAGAACAGCGCGCCCACGGTGGCCAGGATGGCGGTGGTCACCGCCAGGCGGCTGCCGAACCCCTCATCCCCGTGGTGCGCGTCATGCGCGTCATGCGCGGCATGCTCCACCGCGTGATCGTGGGGGCCGTGTACGTGAAAACCGCCTGCGCTCATGTGCCTTGTCTCCTCTGGTATTCGACGAAATCGTATTCGACTTCCGGATCGCCGCCACGTGGCTGTGCAACGCGCGCCGATTCCAGCCACATGTCGGGGTCGATGCGTGGAAAGAAAGCGTCGCCCGCGAAGCTTTGCCTGATTTCGGTGACCACCAGGCGCTCCGCCGCGGGAAGCAGCGCCCGGTAGATTTCTGCGCCGCCGATGACGAAGGCCTCGGCCGCGCCGCTGCGGCTCGCGGCCTGCAGTGCTGCCGCGGGGGTGTCGGTGGTCATCACCCCGGCCGTGGCGGCCGGCCCGGCGGGACGCCAGTTGAGATTGCGCGACAGCACCACGGACAGACGCCCCGGCAAGGGCTTGCCGAGCGTAGCCAGGATCGATTCGAAGGTCTTGCGGCCCATGATGACCGGCGCGCCCAGGGTCGTGCGCTTGAAGTGCGCCAGATCGGCCGGCAGATGCCAGGGCATGCGGTTGTCGCGGCCGATGCAGCGGTTGGCTGCCATGGCCACGATCATGGAAAGTCGCATGCAGCCAGCCTAGATCGCCACCGGCGCCTTGATATGGGGGTGCGCCTGGTAATCGAGGATGTCGAAGTCCTCGTAGCGATAGTCGAACAGGGTGTCGGGCTTGCGCCGGATGGCCAGGCGCGGCAGCGGATAGGGGGTGCGCGAGAGTTGTTCGCGCACATGGTCGAGATGGTTGGAATAGAGGTGGCAGTCGCCACCGGTCCAGACGAAGTCGCCCACCTCCATGCCGACCTGCTCTGCGACCATGTGGGTGAGCAGTGCGTAGGAAGCGATGTTGAATGGCACGCCGAGGAAGATGTCGGCGCTGCGCTGGTAAAGCTGGCAGGACAGGCGGGACGCGGCGTCCGGCGTCGCCCCGGGCGCGGCGTAGAACTGGAAGAATGCGTGGCAGGGCGGCAGTTTCATGCGCGGGATGTCGCCGACGTTCCAGGCCGAGACGATGATGCGGCGCGAATCCGGGGTCTCGCGCAGGGCTTTGAGGACTTGCGCGATCTGGTCGATGTGGCCGCCGCCAGGGGCTGGCCAGGAGCGCCACTGATAGCCGTAGATCGGCCCGAGTTCGCCGTTTTCATCGGCCCACTCGTTCCAGATGGAAACGCCGTTTTCCTTGAGGTAGGCGATGTTGGTCTCGCCGTTGAGGAACCAGAGCAGTTCGTGGATGATCGAGCGCAGGTGCAGCTTCTTGGTGGTGACCAGCGGGAACCCGGCGCGCAGGTCGAAGCGCATCTGGTGGCCGAATACCGAGAGCGTACCGGTACCGGTGCGGTCGGTCTTCTTGACACCCTGGTCGAGGACCAGGCGCATCAGGTCATGATATTGGCGCATGCGCGGATTCTAGCGGCGAACCGCCCGCCGCTGCGACGGCGGCTCAGAGGGCAATCTTGGCAAACAGCTCGCGGGCGGTCTGGAAGCGCTTGTCGGGGTCCTTGGCCAGCAGGCGGTCGACCACCGACTGGAAGCTTTCCAGCCCGGCCGGCAGGCGCGGCACATCCGCATGCACATGTTTGTAGGCGATGGCGGCGATGCTGTCGCCATCGAAGAGCGGCTCGCCGACCAGCATTTCATAAAGAATGACACCGAGGCTATACAGGTCGCTGCGCGCATCCTGCTCGCGTCCGACGGATTGTTCCGGGCTCATGTAGAGCGGGGTGGCGCCGTGACTGTTGGAGGCGGTGATGCTTTTTTCCCCCTGCTGTTTGGCCAGGCCGAAATCCACCAGGGCCAGCCGCGCGGCATCGCGGAACATGATGTTGTGGGGTTTCAGGTCGCGGTGGGTGACGCCGGCCTGGTGGATGGCATCGAGCGCGCGCGCGATCTGCGCGACGAGCCGGATGGATTCGATCGGCGTCATGCGCGCAGCGCCGCGCTGATCCATGCGCGTGCGCAGGTCGCCAAGCGGGAAATACTCCATCGCGATGTAGAGGTGGTCGTCGGTGACGCCCTGGTCGTAGATGCGCGCGACGTGCTGGTTCTGGACCGTCGAGATGATCCGGTATTCGCGGATGAAGCGGTCGATGAAGGCCGGATTGCGGACATGCCGTGCATCGACCACCTTAAGCACCACTTCGGCGGGCTGCGGTAGCGCCTGCCCGAGGCGCGCCACGCGGTCGGCCAGGTAGACCCGCGATGTGCCGCCTTCGCCGATCTGGCGCTTGACGCGGTAGCCGTTGATTTCCGGTACCTCGCCGTGCCGGGGGTGTTGGAATGTTTCAGGCGCCGCGTCCTTGCCGGAGGGTGAGCGCACCATGGTCCGCGCGGCCGAGAAGCGCTCGGCCAGGCGCGTGCGCGCCAGCTCGCGCTCGCGCCAGGCGGCGCGCTCGCGGATCGCGTCGTTGATGGCGCCGACCAGCCGGTGGGCGGTGAGGCGATGGGTGGCGATGTGGTCGGCGGCACCATGACGCAGTGCCGGCAAGGCGGTATCGCTGCCGCCGGGATCCGACGGTGTCGCGAGCATGATCACCGGCGCGAGCGCGCGCAGACGTGCTGTATAGGTTTCCAGCCATGCCATGCCGTCATGCGCCGGTGGCTGATGTCCTAGCAGGATGGCATCGTATTGCGCAGCGTCGGGCAGCGGCGATGGCAGTGCCGGGACCGGGCCGTCGACCTGCGCGGCCGGCCAGTACGATGCGATATGAAAGGCGCACTGGCGCGCCAGTTCCG
>CANGUJ010000472.1 GCA_947456845.1 Burkholderiales bacterium
GATAGATCTCGAAAGCTACTCCCACTCGATCGTCGCCGGCGGCTTCCCGGAGATGTCGTAGACCACCCGGTTGATCCCCCGCACCTCGTTGATGATGCGGTTAGACACCCGCCCGAGAAGCTCATGCGGCAGGTGCGCCCAGTGTGCCGTCATGAAGTCCTGCGTCTGCACCGCGCGCAGCGCCACCACATAGTCGTAGGTCCGCCCGTCGCCCATCACGCCCACCGACTTCACCGGCAGGAACACGGCAAAGGCCTGCGAGGTCAGGTCGTACCAGCTCTTGCCGTCCGCATCCCTGGTGTTGCGCAGTTCCTCGATGAAGATCGCATCCGCGCGGCGCAGCAGGTCGGCATATTCGCGCCTGACCTCGCCCAGGATGCGCACCCCCAGCCCGGGGCCGGGGAACGGATGTCGATACACCATTTCGGGCGGCAGGCCGAGCGCGATGCCCAGCCTGCGCACCTCGTCCTTGAACAGCTCGCGCAGCGGCTCCAGCAGCTTCAGGTGCAGGGTATCCGGCAGGCCGCCCACGTTGTGGTGGCTCTTGATGGTGGTGGCCTTCTTGGTCTTGGCGCCGGCGGATTCGATCACGTCCGGATAGATGGTGCCCTGGGCCAGCCACTTGGCGTTGGCGATCCTGGCGGATTCGCGCTGGAATACATTCACGAATTCGCGGCCGATGATCTTGCGCTTGGCTTCCGGATCGGTCACCCCCGCCAGTTGACCCATGAACTCGGCGCTGGCGTCCACATGGATGATCTTCACGCCCATGTTGCGGGCGAAGGTCTGCATCACCTGCTCGCCCTCGTTCAGGCGCAGCAGGCCGTGGTCGACGAACACGCAGGTGAGCCTGTCGCCAATGGCCTTGTGGATCAGGGCGGCCGCCACGCTGGAGTCCACCCCGCCCGAGAGGCCCAGGATCACCTCTTCGTCCCCCACCTGGGCGCGGATCTTCCCGACCGCCTCGGCCACATAGTCGGGCATGTTCCAGTCGGCCTTGGCGCCGCAGATGTCGATCACGAAGCGGGTCAGGATGTCCGCGCCGCGCGGCGTGTGCGTGACTTCCGGGTGGAACTGCACACCGTAGAAACGCCGTTCCTCGTCGGCCATGCCGGCGATCGGGCAGGCGTCGGTCGAGGCCATCAGCTTGAAGCCGGGCGGCATGGCGGTGACCTTGTCACCATGGCTCATCCATACACGCAGCATGCCGTGGTCTTCCGGGGTGGTGAAGTCGGCGATGTCCTTGAGCAGCCGGGTGTGCCCGCGCGCGCGCACCTCCGCATAGCCGAACTCCCGCTTGGCCCCCGGCTCGACCCGGCCGCCGAGTTGCTGCGCCATGGTCTGCATGCCGTAGCAGATGCCCAGCACCGGCACGCCCGCCTCGAACACCGCCGCCGGGGCGCGGTCGGTCGCTTCCTCGTAGGCCGACATGTGGCTGCCGCCGAGGATGATGCCCTTGGCGCCGAAGTTGCGGATGAATTCGTCCGACACGTCGCAGGGATGCACTTCCGAGTACACCCCGGCGTCGCGCACGCGGCGGGCGATGAGTTGCGTGACCTGCGAGCCGAAGTCGAGGATGAGGATCTTGTTGTGCATGGATGCGCGTCGCGGCGGAATGGAAGGGCGGCAAGCAAAAAGCGCGGCCTGGGCCGCGCTCGGTACATCACTCGATGCGGTAGTTGGGCGGTTCCTTGACGATGGTCACGTCGTGCACGTGCGACTCGCGCATGCCGGCCGAGGTGATCTCGACGAACTGCGTGCGGGTGCGCATGGCCTCGATGTCGGCGCAGCCGCAGTAGCCCATCGAGGAACGCAGCCCGCCCACCATCTGGTAGATGATCGACAGCACGCTGCCCTTGTAGGGCACGCGCCCTTCGATGCCCTCGGGCACCAGCTTGTCGGCATTGTTTTCCGCGTCCTGGAAGTAGCGGTCGGCGGCGCCTTCCTTCATGGCGCCCACCGAGCCCATGCCGCGGTAGAGCTTGTAGGAGCGGCCCTGGTAGAGGATGGTCTCGCCGGGCGCCTCCTCGGTGCCGGCGAACATCGAGCCCATCATCACGCTGTGCGCGCCGGCGGCGATGGCCTTGGAAATGTCGCCGGAAAAGCGGATGCCGCCGTCGGCGATGAGCGGCACGTCGGTATCCTTGAGCGCCTCGTAGACGTTCGAGATGGCGGTGATCTGCGGCACGCCAACGCCGGCGACGATGCGCGTGGTGCAGATCGACCCCGGCCCGATGCCCACCTTCACACCGTCGGCGCCGTGGTCCACCAGGGCGCGCGCGGCGTCGGCGGTGGCGATGTTGCCGCCGACCACCTCGACCTGCGGGAAACTGCGCTTGACCCAGCGCACCCGGTCGAGCACGCCCTGCGCGTGGCCGTGGGCGGTGTCGACGACGATCGCATCGACGCCGGCGGCCACCAGCAGTTCGACGCGCTCTTCCGTGCCTTCGCCCACGCCGACGGCGGCGCCGACACGCAGCTTGCCCTGCTCGTCCTTGGAGGCGTTGGGATGCTCGGTGGATTTCAGGATGTCCTTGACCGTGATCAGGCCGCGCAGCTGGAACAGGTCGTTGACCAGCAGGATGCGCTCCAGGCGGTGCTTGTGCAGAAGCGCCTTGGCTTCCTCCGGCGATGCGCCTTCCTTCAGGTAGATGAGGCGCTCGCGCGGCGTCATGATGGCGGCGACCGGCGCCTCGAGGTTGGTCTCGAACCGGTAATCGCGGTTGGTGACCATGCCGACCACGACGCCTTTTTCCACCACCGGAAAGCCGGAGACCTTGTGCTGGTGCGTCAGCGCAAGCAGTTCGCGAACCGTGATGGAGGGTGTCACCGTCATCGGGTCGCGCAGGATGCCGGACTCGAATCGCTTGACCTTGGAGACCTCGGCCGCCTGCATCTTCGGCGGCAGGTTCTTGTGGACCACGCCGATACCGCCCTCCTGGGCGATCGCGATCGCCAGCCGGGATTCGGTCACCGTATCCATGGCGGCTGAGATCAGCGGGATGTTGAGGCGGATCTTGCGGGTCAGGCGCGTCGCCAGATCGGTATCGCGCGGCAGGATGGCCGAGTGGGCCGGGACGAGCAGGACGTCGTCAAACGTGAGGGCCTTGCCGATGAGACGCATCGGGTGATTCCTTGGGAGTCACAAAGCACGATTGTACGGGAGACTGCGCCCGCGTGCCATCATGCCGATGGCGTACACTTGCACTGAAGGCTCGAAGAAGCGCAACCAAGCGCTTGTAATCAAGACCTTTTTCTGGAGAAACCGAATGCAACGCGGATCATGGCTGGTTGTCGGGCTGCTGCTGGGGTGCCTGATGCACGCCGACTTCGCGGGCGCCCAGGTGTATCAATGGCGCGACAGCAA
>CANGUJ010000473.1 GCA_947456845.1 Burkholderiales bacterium
CGCCGCCGCTGTAGTTCACGGTGGTGAAGCGGCCGCCGCCCATGGTCGCCAGCAGCGCGCCGGCGAGCTGGCCGGAGGATCCGACGCCGACGGAGCCGTTGGTCAACTCGCCTGGCCGGCTTCGCGCCAGCGCCACCAGGTCGCCGAAGCTGCGCGCTGGGTGGTTCGGCCCAACCACGACGAGTGCAGGCACCGAGATCATCGTGCTGACCGGCGCCAGGTCGCGCTGCGGGTCGAAGCCCATGCGCAGCAGATGCGGCATGACCGTCAGCGGTCCGAAAACCCCCAGCACGATCGTGGTGCCGTCGCCGGGCGATCGCGCCACGGCCTCCGTGCCCGGAAGGCCGTTCGCGCCGGGGCGGTTCTCCACTACAACGGATCGGTTGAGCCGTTCGGCGAGCGCTGGCGCGACAGTGCGCGCGGCAATGTCCCCCGTGCCACCGGCAGGGTAAGGCACGATCCAGCGAATGGGCCTCTGCGGCAGTTCCTGCGCCATGGCGGGCGCGGCCATGGCGAACGCGGCCAGCAGGGGAAGTGCCCGTCTCAGCATGCATGTCTCCTCATCGGTCGATGAATCGGTTTAGTTCGGCGATACGGCGCTCCGCACCTTCCGCCAGGTCGCGTAGGATCGCGGCGGCCGGGCGGACTTCAGACAGCATGCCTGCCGCTTGGCCGGCCGGGTTGCTGACGAGATCCAGGCGTCCGGCATGGCGCGCCGCGTTCAGGAAATCCTCGAAGAGCACCTTCTGGTGCGGCATGCCCAGCGCCTCCAGGCCCGACGCGGACCATTCGGCGTGGATTGGGTTCCTGAAGGTACGCGCGGTCTTGCCGGTGTAGATTCGGGTCGCGGCGAAATCCTCCGACCGACCGCCGAGGATCTGTGCGCGGTGCTGCGGATGAAGCCGCGTTTCCGCGGCAGCGAGGAAGGCAGTGCCGACCCATGCGCCTTGCGCGCCAAGCGCGAGCGCGGCGGCGACCCCGCGTCCATCGGCGATGCCGCCCGCGGCCACAACCGGGACGCCACCGGCGGCATCCACGATCTGTGGCAGCAGCGGGAAGGTCGCGACGCTACCGACATGGCCGCCAGCTTCGGTGCCCTGCGCGATCACCAGGTCCACGTCCGCGTCCAACTGGCGACGAAGATTGCCCAGGCTGCCGACCAGGCCGCCGATGCGCATGCCCCGCGCGCGTGCCCGCGGCACCAGCGCCGCGGGATCGCCAAGGGCAATGACCAGAAGCGCAACGCCCTCCTCGATGACCACGTCGGCCTGTGCGTCGGTCAGTTCCGGCGTCCAGGTGAGAGCGAGGTCGATCGGCAGGCGGGGGATGCCATGGCGTTCGTACAGCGCCTCGACAAAGGCGAAGTGACGCGGATGATGGCGACGGATGTCGTCGCGGATCTCGGCGCGCGTTCCTCCCCGCGTGGAGAGCGCCGTCGGGATGATGAGATCGACGGCGAAGGGGCGATCGGTCAAGGCGCGGACGCGGCGGATGACGTCACGCAGTTCGTCAGGCGTCAGCCCGCTGCCGCCGATGCAGCCCATACCCCCGGCATTGGAGACGGCCGCGACCAGTTCCGGGGTGGTGACAAGGCCACGATAGATGCCCATCCCCGCCTGGAAGACCGGCACGCCAATCCCGAGCATGTCGCACAGCGGTGTCCGCAGCACGCCTTCATCTCTCCTCGACACGCGATGGTAGGCATGCTCGTGCGTTGTCGCCAAGCGGCATTCGGCATCTTGACCGCCTGGCGCGTACCATCGAACAGTGGGGCAGCAAGACGCGCGGGGCGGCGCATGGAACTCGGTTTGCGGGGCAAGGTGGCGCTGGTGACGGGCGCAAGCCGCGGCATCGGCCGCGCCATCGCGCGCCAGATGGCGGCAGAAGGCGTGCGCCTGGTGCTGGTGGCGCGGGATGCGACGAAGCTTCGCGACGTCGCGGCGGAATTGGGTGACGGCTGCCTCTGCCATGCCGCGGACCTCTCGACGAAGGCGGGCGTGGAGGGCGCAGTCGCGGCGGCCTTCGCGCGTCATGGCCGCATCGACGTCCTCGTCAACAATGCCGGCTCGATCCCGGCGGGCGACTTCCTGACGATGCCGGACGAGACGTGGATACAGGCCTATGCGCTGAAGCTGCATGGCTACATCCGGATGTCGCGGGCCGTTTTTCCGCTCATGCGCGACGGCGGTGGCGGACGCATCGTCAACATCATCGGCGCGACGGCGCGCAACCCGCAGCCCAACTACATGGCAGGCGGGATCGCCAATGCGGGGCTGGTTAACTTCACCAAGGGGCTTGCGGATCTCGGCGCGCCACACGGCATCCTGGTTACCGCCGTCTCGCCCGCGGCGACGGCAACGGAGCGAATCGAGGAGCAGTTCGTGCAGATCGCCGCCGCGACCGGCCGCACCGTCACCGCCGTGCGGGCAGAGCGCCTCGCCGCCTATCCGCTGGGCCGCATGGCCGCAGCCGAGGACATCGCCGATGCCGTGCTGTTCCTGGCATCGGCGCGTGCCGGCTTCATATCCGGGATCTGCCTGACGGTGGACGGCAATTCGACCCGCGGGGTCTGGCCGTGACGCCGGGCGGCGCCACCCGATGGTTCGAGGACTGGACGCTCGACGAACGGCTGGCCACACATGGCCGCACGGTCACGGAGGCGGATGTCGTCAACTTCGCCGGCCTGACGGGTGACATCAACCCGCTGCACCTTGACGCGGTCTATGCGGCCGGCACGCGTTACGGCCAGCGCCTGCCGCATGGTCAACTCGTCTTCGTGCTCGCGCTGGGCCTGGCGGAGCGCGTGATCGCCCCGCTGTTCCATCACAGCGTCGTGGCATTCGCCGGCGTGGACCGTCTGCGCTTCCTGCGCCCGGTCTTCATTGGCGACACGATCCGGCTGGAGCGTCGTGTCCACGCGCTGGAGCCGCGCGAAGACGACACCGGCTTGCTGGTCTTCGACGACCAGGTGGTGAAGCAGACAGGCGAGGTCGCCTTCGTTTTCCAACCCCGTTACCTTCTGCGCCGCCGACCTGCCCGCTGATCTGGCGCGTAAACCACCGCCACTCGTTACAATGGAAGGAAGTGGGGTGCATGACACGCGGCGGACGCCCAAGTGACCAGCCCCCATTGAGTGGTCCGGGTGGAGATTTAGTGGGCCAAGGCAGCAGCGCCTGCTCCTGAGGTGTTCTGTGACCTGGCCACTGGCACTGTCTCTGGTGCGGGTGGGCAGTATGAACCGCCCCGGGTTTGTCGGAGGCTCCAACTCCTAAGAGGGTGGAGCGATGACGAGCAAGACGACGAACAAGTTCTCGCCTGAGGTTCGCGAGCGGGCGGTGCGGATGGTGCTGGAGCACGAG
>CANGUJ010000474.1 GCA_947456845.1 Burkholderiales bacterium
CCGAAGTCACGGTTTTGGGGCGCTGCGGCGCCGGATTTCCGGCCGTGTTTTGACCGCCTGTGCGAAAAGTGTTAAAGTACGGTTAGTTAGAGGCCCACAAGGCCACAAGACGCCCGCTTCGGCACCTTACCCGGGAATGTGTCGCGGCGGCTCCGCAATCGGAATGTTCGGCAAATAGGCCGGGTTTTCCGTCCCTGACAGCTTCATCAGAGCGCAGTCGCAGCACACACCCGCGGTCCCTTCGGACCCCCGGCGGGCAATGCAGTCCTTTTCGGCTCTTTTGGAGGCTATACCTACATGTCGTCTACTGAAGAACTCACCGGCGCGGAGATCGTCGTACGCTGCCTGCAGGAGGAGAAGGTCGAACACGTGGTCGGCTACCCTGGCGGGGCCGTGCTCTACATCTACGACGCCTTGTTCAACCAGGACAGCGTCAAGCACATCCTGGTCAGGCATGAGCAGGGCGCGGTTCATGCGGCCGATGCCTATTCGCGGTCCTCGGACAAGACCGGCGTCTGCCTGGTCACCTCGGGCCCCGGTGTCACCAATGCCGTGACCGGCATTGCCACCGCGTACCTCGACTCGATCCCGATGGTGGTATTGACCGGACAGGTGCCGACCCATGCCATCGGGCTGGATGCATTCCAGGAATGCGACACCGTCGGCATTACCCGACCGATCGTCAAGCACAATTTCCTGGTCAAGGATGTGCGCGACCTGGCCGCTACCCTCAAAAAAGCGTTCTACATCGCGCGCACTGGCCGCCCCGGTCCGGTGCTGGTGGATATTCCCAAGGACGTGAGCGCCAAGAAGACCGCGTTCCACTATCCGGCCGACGTCGCCATGCGTTCGTACACGCCGGTGGTCAAGGGCCATGCCGGCCAGATCAAGAAGGCCGTGCAGATGATCCTCACCGCCAAGCGGCCGATGATCTACACCGGCGGCGGCGTGATCCTTTCGGATTCATCGGCCGAATTGAACCAACTGGTCGACATGCTGGGCTATCCGTGCACCAACACCCTGATGGGCCTGGGCGCCTTCAAGGCGACCGATCGCAAGTTCGTCGGCATGCCGGGCATGCACGGCACCTACGAGGCCAATCTCGCGATGCAGAACTGCGATGTGCTCGTCGCCATCGGCGCTCGGTTCGACGACCGTGTGATCGGCAATCCCGCCGACTTCGCCAAGCACCAGCGGCAGATCATCCATATCGACATCGATCCTTCCTCGATTTCCAAGCGCGTCAAGGTCGACGTGCCCATCGTCGGCGACGTCAAGGATGTGATGCAGGAGGTGATCCGCCAGATCAAGGCCTCGGACATCAAGCCCGACGCCGTCGCGCTGGATGCCTGGTGGAGGCAGATCGAGGAGTGGCGCAGTCGCGATTGCCTCAGTTACGACCGCGCCAGCGAGAAGATCAAGCCGCAATACGTTGTCGAGAAGCTCTGGGAACTCACCAACGGCGATGCTTTCGTCACCTCGGACGTCGGGCAACACCAGATGTGGGCCGCGCAGTTCTACAAGTTCGACAAGCCGCGCCGCTGGATCAACTCTGGCGGCCTGGGCACGATGGGCGTCGGCCTGCCGTACGCGATGGGGGTGCAGATGGCGCATCCGGACGCGACCGTCGCCTGCATCACCGGCGAGGCTTCCATCCAGATGTGCATACAGGAGCTGTCGACCTGCAAGCAGTACCGCCTGCCGGTGAAGCTGCTGAACCTCAACAACGGCTACCTCGGCATGGTGCGGCAGTGGCAGCAGATCGAGTACGGCAGCCGTTATTCCGAGTCGTACGTCGAAGCGCTGCCGGATTTCGTCAAGCTCGCCGAGTCCTATGGACATGTGGGCATGCAAATCACCCGGCCACGCGATGTCGAGGGCGCGATCCGCGAGGCCCTCAAGCTCAAGGACCGCACCGTCTTCATGGACTTCCTCACCGATCCCGCGGAAAACGTGTGGCCCATGGTGCAGGCCGGCAAAGGGCTGACGCAGATGCTGCTCGGCTCGGAGGAGTTGTGATGCGACACATCATCTCGATCCTTCTGGAAAACGAGGCGGGCGCCCTGTCGCGCGTGGCCGGGCTGTTTTCCGCGCGCGGCTACAACATCGAGACCCTCACAGTCGCCCCCACCGAGGACCCGTCCCTGTCGCGCATGACCATCGTGACCAAGGGGTCGGAGGACGTGATCGAGCAGATCACCAAGCACCTGAACCGCCTCATCGAGGTGGTCAAGGTGGTGGATCTGTCCGAAGGCGCGCACATCGAGCGCGAGCTCATGCTGGTGAAGGTGCGCGCCACCGGCAAGGAGCGCGAGGAAATGAAGCGCATGGCGGAGATCTTCCGCGGCCGCATCATCGACGTCACCGACAAGGCCTACACCATCGAGCTGACCGGCGACGTCGCCAAGCTCGACGCCTTCATCGAGGGCATCGACCGTGCGCTCATCCTGGAAACGGTGCGCACCGGCGTATCGGGTATCGGGCGTGGGGAGCGTGTATTGAAGGTTTGAAGCAGGGCCTGCCCGACGCATGCGCTCGGGCTAGAATCGCGGATTTTCCCCGGCGGGCACGGGCCGGCCGGGCATCGCAACGCAGGCAACGATCTTTCGTGAGGAGAAGCCAATGAAGGTGTATTACGACAAGGATGCCGACCTGTCCCTGATCAAGGGCAAGAAGGTCTGTATCGTGGGCTACGGTTCGCAAGGCCACGCGCACGCGCAGAATCTCAACGACTCCGGCGTCAAGGTCGTGGTCGGCGTGCGCAAGGGCGGTCCGTCCTGGGACAAGGTCAAGAAGGCCGGCCTCAAGGCCGCCGAGATCGGCGAGGCCGTCAAGGGCGCCGACTTCGTCATGATGCTGATGCCGGATGAGCATATCGCCGCCACCTACGCGGCCGATGTCGAGCCGAACATCAAGAAGGGGGCGACGCTCGCCTTCGCGCACGGCTTCAACGTGCATTACGGGCAGGTCGCGCCGCGCGCCGACCTCGACGTGGTGATGATCGCCCCGAAAGCGCCGGGCCACACCGTGCGTTCGACCTACGCGGCCGGCGGCGGTGTGCCGATGCTCATCGCCATCCACCAGAACCCCAGCAAGAAGGCGCGCGACCTCGCGCTGTCCTACGCGGCCGCCATCGGCGGTGCGCGTGCCGGCGTGATCGAAACCAACTTCCGGGAAGAGACCGAGACCGACCTCTTCGGCGAGCAGGCCGTGCTGTGCGGCGGTACCGTGGAACTCATCAAGGCCGGTTACGAGACCCTGGTCGAAGCCGGCTACGCGCCGGAGATGGCCTACTTCGAGTGCCTGCACGAGCTCAAGCTGATCGTCGACCTGATCTACGAGGGC
>CANGUJ010000475.1 GCA_947456845.1 Burkholderiales bacterium
CCGGGAGGCTTTGGAAATTTGAGCCAAGATTATCGACCGGATCATCGACCGGATTATCGACCGGATTATCGACCGGGTTGTTGATGGAATCATCATCAATTCTGAATTCCGTATACAGAGTACAGATATTACCCGTTTCTGTCAAGCCACCCTCCCCCTCCTGCCAACGCCTCAGCCGCCATGACTACTATCCGCATCTGCCAAATCCTGTTCGTCTTCCTGATCGGCACCTTCGCCGCCTTAGTCGCGCTCAACAACGTGCGCGACCCGCAAAGCAACCTGCGCTTCGTCGAACACCTGATGCGCATGGACACCATCTTCCCGGACAGCAGGCTGCACCGACGGGCGATCGATTCGCCGGGGCTGCATCGGCTGTTCTTCGCCTTAATCATTGTCACCGAGGCGGTCACCGCCGTGCTTTGCATGGCCGGCAGCGTCGTGCTTGCCATGCATCTCGGCGCGCCCGCAGAGGACTTCCATGCGGCCAAGGCCGTCGCCTTTGCCGGGCTCGGCCTGGGCTTCGCGCTCTGGTTCGGCGGCTTCATGATCATCGGCGGCCAATGGTTCGCGAGCTGGCAATCGAAGCAATGGAGCGGCCGCGAATCGGCCTTCATGTTCTATAGCGCGATCGGCATGGCTTTCCTTGCCCTGCTGCATCAGACCTGACGCATGCGCGCCGCCGCAGCCCTGGCAGCACTCGCAGCGCTGCCTGTGCCGGAATAGCCGGAACCGGGCGCAATATGCGCCGCTTCTCCCCGGTTAGTCGCTGTGCGCGACGGGCTAGCATGCGCCCACGTCGTCTGGTCAAGGGGTGCACACATGATCGCAGCGTTTTCGCGTCGCTTGCTCTACAGACTCATGCACAAGCGCGCCGAGCGGCACGCTGGCTGCCGGATCGACGTGGCGCGCCTGCGGGTCGATCCGGAATACGCCAGCGCCATCCGCGCGCTCGCCCGCTTCACCCTCGATGAAGAGCTGCGCATTCTCGGCGCCCTGGTCGAGTTCGAATCCGTAGGGCAGGAGGCTGGCACCGCGCCCCTGGCCCCACCTCAAAAGTCCGAAAGCAGCGCCCTGGTGCTGCCTTTTCGCCGCCCGATACGGGCCTGAAGACGCCGCGCGCTGAAGGCGCGCCGAGGCTGAAGGCGCGCCGAGGCTGAAAGCGTACCAAGAAAGGAAACCGTCCGATTCGCGACGGTTTTTCATTCCAGCAAGACGGGCACACGGCACGCGATCGCGCGCCGCGAACCGCGACTGCGCTGCCGGACGGCGCCGCCTAGTGACCGGCCGGAACGTCCGCGGCCGGTACAATCCGTGCTTCCGCTTCTGCCAACGCTCATCGAAAAGAACATCCGACATGGAACTGACCGGTTCGCAAACCCTTCCCGTCTCCCAGCAAATCGCCTGGGATGCGCTCAACGACCCTGAAATCCTCAAGGCCTCGATCACCGGGTGCGATGAACTGACCCGCCTGTCCGAAAACGAATTCAGCGCGGCCGTGACGGCCGCCATCGGGCCGGTGAAGGCCAAGTTCAAGGCCAAACTCACGCTCTCCGACGTGGTGGCGCCCAACTCGTATAAAATCCGTTTCGACGGTCAGGGCGGCGCGGCCGGCTTCGGCAAGGGCGAGGCCAAGGTGAACCTCACCGCCGAAGGCGCCGATATCACCCGCCTGGACTACACCGCCCAGGCCAACGTGGGCGGCAAGCTCGCGCAGATCGGCTCACGCCTGGTCGATGCCGCTGCGAAAAAACTGGCCGACGAATTCTTCACCAAGTTCAATGCCGAACTGAAGCGCCGCAATCCGTCCGCCGAAGCGCCCGCGCAGGCCGAGCCTGCCCATGGCGAACACGGCCATGTCGGCGAACCGGTTGGCGCGAGCGAAGGCGTGGGAGCCGGCGGCATCATGCTGTACCTGGCGGTATTGCTGGCGGCGGTGGCGGGCGTCGCCATCTTCCTCGCCAAGGGCTGACCGCCCGCCTCGCGGGCGCAGCGGGGGCCACCATGGGCGGCTATGCGCATGCGGTCGGCGGCGTCACCCACCGCTTCGCCGACCTCCGGACGCTGCTGGCGCGAGCCACCCCGGCGCGTAGCGGTGACCGCCTGGCCGGCCTCGCCGCGAGCAGCGCGCAGGAACGCGTGGCGGCGCAAATGGCCCTGGCCGAGGTACCGCTCAAGGTCTTTCTGTCGGAAGCGGTCGTACCGTACGAAGCCGATGATGTGACCCGCCTCATCATCGACACCCACGACACGAGCGCCTTTGCGCCCATCGCCCATGTCACCGTGGGCGATTTTCGCAACTGGCTCCTGGCCTACGAAACCAGCGGCGACGTACTCGCCGCCGTCGCGCCCGGCATCACCTCGGAAATGGCGGCCGCGGTCTCGAAGATCATGCGCATCCAGGACATGGTGCTGGTGGCACAAAAGGCGCGCGTCACCTCGCGCTTTCGCACCACCCTGGGCCTGCCCGGACGACTGGCCAGCCGCCTGCAACCCAACCACCCGACCGATGATGAAAAGGGCATCGCCGCATCGATTGTCGATGGCCTGATGTACGGCTCGGGCGATGCGGTGATCGGCATCAACCCCGCCACCGACAACCTCGCGCAGGTGACCCGCCTGCTGCGCATGCTCGACGGGGTCATCCGTGGCTATGCCATCCCGACGCAATCCTGCGTGCTCACCCATGTAACCACCACGCTCGAGGCGATACGGTGCGGCGCACCCGTGGACCTGGTGTTCCAGTCCATCGGCGGGACCGAGGCCACCAACGCGAGTTTCGGCGTCAACGCCGCACTGCTCGCCGAGGCGGATGCCGCCGCGCGCGCACTCGGGCGCGGCACCGTCGGCTCGAACGTGATGTATTTCGAGACCGGCCAGGGCAGCGCCCTGTCGGCCAACGCGCACCACGGCGTAGACCAGCAGACCATCGAGGCGCGTGCCTACGGCCTGGCGCGCATGTTCAAGCCATTTCTCGTCAATAGCGTGGTCGGTTTCATCGGCCCGGAATACCTGAACGGCCGCGAGATCATCCGCGCCGGCATCGAAGACCATTTCTGCGGCAAACTGCTTGGCCTGCCGATGGGCATCGACGTCTGCTACACCAATCACGCGGACGCAGACCAGGACGACATGGACACCCTCCTGACCCTGCTTGCCGTGGCCGGGGTGAACTACGTCATGGGCGTGCCGGGCGCCGACGACGTGATGCTCAGCTACCAGTCCACCTCGTTCCACGACGCCTGGTACGTGCGGCAGGCCTTGGGACTGAGGCCGGCCCCGGAATTCGAGGAATGGTTGGGCCGTGTCGGACTGCTCGACCCGTCCGGCCGATTGAAGTCCCCGCCC